>CAZCRC010000144.1:0-5944 GCA_964500995.1 uncultured Actinomycetes bacterium | reverse complement strand
ATCCCCTGGGACGGCCTAAACTGGCGGTCTTGTGATCACCGTCAGCGACCTCGAACTGCGTGCGGGGCCCCGGCTTCTGCTGTCGGACGCGACATTTCGCGTCGGCCCCGGCGACAAGGTGGGTCTGGTCGGACGCAATGGCGCCGGCAAGACCACCCTGACCCGGGTGCTGGCAGGTGAGGGTGCTCCCGCCGGTGGCGCCGTGACGATCGGTGGCGAAGTCGGCTACCTGCCGCAGGACCCGCGCTCGGGCGACATGGAGCAACTGGCTCGCGACCGGATTCTGGCAGCGCGGGGTATCCACGAGGCCCGTGCCCGCATGATGCGTGCTGCGGAACGAATGGCCAGCGCTGACGATGCGACCCGGGACAAGGCGATGCGTCGTTACACGAACGCCGAGGCTGAGTTCATGCGACTGGGCGGTTACGCGGCGACGTCCGAGGGTGAGGCGATTGCGAGCAACCTGGGACTGTCCGAGCGGGTACTCGACCAACCGCTGCACACCCTGTCCGGTGGCCAACGACGTCGGGTCGAGTTGGCTCGCATCCTGTATTCAGGTGCGCCGACGCTGCTCCTAGACGAACCGACGAACCACCTGGACGCGGACTCGATCTCGTGGCTGCGCGGGTTCCTGAAGGCCTTCGACGGGTCAGTCGTGGTGATCTCCCATGACGTCGAACTGCTGGCTGCCACGGTGAACCGGGTCATGCACCTGGACGCGACGCGTTCAGTGTTGGAGATCTACAACATGGGCTGGGACAACTACCTGAAGCAGCGCGAGGTCGACGAACGCCGCCGCCGTCGCGAGAAGATGAACGCAGAGAAGCAGGCGGGCGCCCTGAAAGACCAGGCGGAACGCATGCGCTACAAGGCGACCAAGGCCAAACAGGCGCAGGTCATGCTGCGCCGCGCGGACCAGTTGCTGGCGGGGATCGAGACCCGGCAGGCGGACAAGGTCGCCAAACTGCGCCTGCCCAAGCCGGCGCCGTGTGGCCGCGTCCCACTCACCGCGGCCGAGTTGAGCAAGTACTACGGGTCGCTGGAGGTCTTCACCGACGTGGATCTGGCGATCGACCGAGGTTCTCGGGTGGTGATCCTCGGACTCAACGGCGCAGGCAAGACCACGTTGCTGCGGTTGCTTGCCGGGCAGGATGACCCGGACACCGGTCGGGTCGAACCGGGGCATGGCCTGAAGCTCGGCTACTACGCGCAGGAACACGAACAGTTGGATACGAACGCCACCGTGCTGGCGAACATGGTGGCAGCCGCGACGGACATCTCTGAACAGCAGGCCCGCGACGTGTTGGGCTCATTCCTGTTCAGCGGTGACGACGTCCGCAAGCCCGCCGGAGTCCTGTCCGGCGGCGAGAAGACACGGTTGGCATTGGCCATGCTGGTGGTGTCCGGAGCCAACGTGCTGCTGCTGGACGAGCCCACGAACAACCTGGATCCCGCCAGTCGCGAGGAGATCCTGGCGGCGTTGCGCGACTACGAGGGAGCCGTGGTTCTGGTGAGCCATGACGAAGGGGCCGTGGCGGCGCTGAATCCCGAACGGGTCCTGTTGCTGCCCGACGGAGTCGAGGATCACTGGAACGCTGACTACCAGGACCTCATCGCGTTGGCGTGATCGAGAGGTTTGGTCGTCATCCCTGCCACCGGTGACGAGGCGGGTTGGCACAGCAATTTGAGGCACCTCAGCCGAGTTGCGTGCGTTCGCTTGCGATTTGGACCACCATAGGGGCACTCGGTGGGGAGGCACCCCTTCCGATGATGGAGGTACGAGTGTCCCAACTCGCGAAGGGTCAGCGCATCACTGGTGCGGATCGACTCAAACTCGGCAAGGATCTCAAGAAGCAGTACGTCGCGGGTGCCAGCATCCGCGAACTCGCTGCGCAGACGTCCCGGTCGTACGGATTCGTTCATCGAGTCCTGACGGACGAAGGCGTCACGTTGCGGGGCCGCGGGGGAGCGACGCGATCCAAATCGTCCTCCGCCAAGGCCCCCGCGAAGTCGGCGGCCAAGTCGACGCAGGCGAAGCCGGCCCAGGCGACCAAAGCCAAGACCGCCTCGGCTGCGAAGACCGCCAAGACAAAGAAGAAGTAGCACGTTCGCTGTCCGCGTACCACGCTCATCGCGGGAAGCGGATGGCCGGTGGCACGTTTACCCTTCAGTGGGCCGATCCGCGCCCACTGAACGGAGATCCCATGGCGCACGGTTCCCCCGGCGGCGGCTCCGGACGCGTCATGGCCTACCGGTCGTTCTCGCGCGACCGCGCGGTCCTGGACGAAGAACTCCAACAGGGCATCGTGCGCCGAGTGCTCGGGTACGCCCGGCCGTTCCGGCTACTCGTCGTCCTGTTCCTGGTGACCGTCGCCATCGACGCAGTGCTCACGGTCGTGCAACCGCTGCTGTTCCGACGCATCGTCGACGATGGGATCTCGGCGGGCAACTCGACCTTGGTGACCACGACGGCGCTCATCATCGCCGGGATCGCGGTCGTCGATGCGGGGGTCGGGCTGTGGAGCCGCTACCTGTCCGCGCGCATCTGCGAGGGCTTGATCTTCCACCTGCGCGCCGAGGTCTTCGACCACGTACAACGGCAGTCGATCGCCTTCTTCACGCGGGCGCAGACCGGTGCGCTGGTATCGCGGCTGAATACGGACGTGATCGGGGCGCAGCAGGCGTTCACGTCCACGTTGAGTGGTGTGGTGGGCAACCTGATCACGGTCGTGGTCGTGCTGGTCACCATGTTCTGGCTGTCGTGGCAGATCACCGTGATCGCTTTGATCCTGGTCCCGTTGTTCTTGCTGCCCGCCCGCTACATGGGCCGACGGCTGCAAGAACTGACCCGGCAGCAGATGCAGTGGAACGCCGATCTGAGCACTCAGATGACGGAACGGTTCAACGTCGCTGGAGCGCTGCTGGTCAAATTGTTCGGACGCCCCGCCCAAGAGCAGGCCGAATACGAATCGAAAGCCGCTGGTGTCCGGGACATGGGCGTCAAGATCGCGCTGGCCAACAGGTACTTCTTCACAGCGCTGACCCTGGTCGCGGCGTTGGCCACGGCAGTGGCGTACGGCTTGGGCGGCAACCTGGTCATCGATGGCACCCTGACGCTGGGCACCTTGCTGGCGATCGTGGCACTGCTCGCGCAGTTGTACGGCCCGCTGACGGCGTTGTCCAACGTGCGCGTGGATGTCATGACGGCGTTGGTCTCGTTCGACCGGGTCTTCGAGGTTCTCGATCTCGCTCCGATGGTGGCGGACAAGCCTGGGGCCACCGAACTGCCCCGCGGGTCCGCGCCCCCCATCCGGTTCGACAACGTTCGCTTCCACTACCCGGCAGCCGACGAGGTGTCCCTGGCGTCACTGGAGTCGGTCGCCCGACCCAGCACCGGTCCGATTCAGAGCGGTCACGTCCTGGCGGATGTCAGTTTCGACGTCCCAGCGGGGCAGACGGTGGCACTGGTGGGACCTTCAGGAGCAGGGAAGACCACGATCACCGCCTTGGTCTCACGGTTGTACGACCCCACCGACGGCAGCATCTCGATCGCGGACCATGACCTGCGCGACGTCACGCAGGCGTCGCTGCACGCGGCTGTCGGGGTGGTCACCCAGGACGCGCACATGTTCCACGACACAATCGGCGCGAATCTGCGCTACGCCCGGCCCGACGCGACCGATGACGACATCTTGGCCGCCTGCGATGCGGCCCGGATCGGCGACTTGGTCCGTTCGCTGCCGCAGGGGCTGGACACGGTCGTGGGCGACCGGGGCCACCGCCTGTCCGGGGGCGAGAAGCAGCGCCTGGCGATCGCGCGACTGTTGCTGAAGCAACCCGATGTCGTGGTGCTCGACGAGGCGACCGCCCATCTGGACAGCGAGAGCGAGGCTGCCGTCCAGCGCGCGCTGGGAGCAGCGCTGGAGGGTCGCACGGCGCTGGTCATCGCCCATCGACTCAGCACGATTCGCGACGCGGATCGAATCCTGGTCGTGGCCAGCGGCCAGATCGTGGAGTCGGGGACCCACGAGGAACTCCTGGCGGCAGGTGGCTTGTACACGGACCTGTACCGCACCCAGTTCCAGTCGACCGGCGAGAACACCTGAACGAGCCGCCGCCCGTCACAGCGCGCGCAGGGAGCCACCGTCGATGGCGACCAGTGACCCCGTCAGGTACGACGCCACCGGCGACAGCACGAACGCTGCCACCGCGCCGAACTCAGCGGGATCGCCGTAACGACGCAGCGGGATGGTGGCCGTCAGCTGGGCGCGCAACGCCTCGGGGTCCGACGCCCCGGATTCGAGTTCCCGGACGCGGGGGGTGTCAAAACGGCCGGGCAGAAGGCCGTTCACCCGGACCCCGCGGGGCCCGAGTTCGTCAGCGAGATCCTTGACCAACATCGCCAGGCCGGGGCGCAGACCATTACTGATGGTCAGGCCGGTGATCGGCGATTTGGCCGATGTCGACAGCACCCATGCCGTCGACTCGAGTTGCGGGCACGCCGACACAAGCTCGCGGGTCAAGCGCACCGGGCCGAGAAACACGGACTCGAAGGAGGCCCGCCAGGCGTCATCGGTGACCTGCGTGGGCAGCCCCGCAGGGGGGCCACCGACACTCAGTAGTGCACCGCGCAGGGGGTGAGGCGCCGACGCAGCGACGCTGATCAGCCGGTCGCCGAGCGTGGGATCGGTGAGGTCCCCAGCGACCGCCTGAGCGGCCCCCGGCAGGGACTGAGCGGCCGCGGTGGCTCGCTCGGCATCACGGCCCACCACGATCACGCTGCCGCCCTCGGCGCAGATGGCGGTAGCGGCTGCCAACCCCAGACCGCTGGTTCCGCCGGTCACGATCCACGTCCCGCCGGACAGTCCCAGATCCATCAGGCCCCACTCGTCGAGTGAGCCGGGGGCGCAGTGGCCGCTTCGCTGCGGGCGGCGTCGTCCTGGGCCTCGCGGCGCAGGAAGTAGTACCAACCACCGATCGTGATGATCGCGAAGAGCAGCCACTGGCCCGCATACGACAGGTTGCGACTGTCGCTGGGTTCCGGGGGGGTCACCGGACGGAGCAACGGATCGTCGGCGGCGATCAGGAACCACGGCTGTGACGTCGCTGCCGTGGCGGCATCCAGACCGGGAATGTCGACAGTCGACACCTGGGCAGCGGGGAGATCCGAGCCCGCTCGCAGGGGGCCTGGCTCGGAGCGGCGGGCGAATCCGGTGACCGTGACCGGACCCGTGGGGGGCGGCGGGGCCACTTGCTCTTTGCCGGCCGCCAACTCCACCGCGGTCCACCCGCGGACGACCCACAGATCGGCGGGTTCGCTGTCGAGCAGAGTCAGCACCCAGAAGCCGTTCGTGCCGTCCTGCGGTTGGTTGCGGACGAGAAGGGAGGACTCCGGAACGTATTCACCAGTGGCAGTGACAGCCAACCACTCCGGCGGATCGACGACATCAGCCGCGGCAACCGGATCGCTGATCATCGACCGTTCCACGGTCTCGAACTCCAGTCGCTTCTGCTCGGCGCGGTGCCACTGCCACACACTCAGTAGCCCGAAGGCCACGATCGCGACAACGGCGGCAGCCGTGAACGCCTGCCATCGGCCGGTTCGCAGCAGTGACAGCACGCGACAACTCTACGGGCCATCGGGGCGATTCAGTGGCCCACGCCCGGGCGTGGGCCCTCCAACGGGGTGACCGACAGGGGTGTGACGGACTCCGGTCCTTCCTCGATGTCGTTCTCGCGGCCGGCGTTCGCCATGACGACAGCGATATAGGGCAGGACGACGGCACCTGCGAGCAGGACCCATCGCAACCAGCCCTGTGCCACGATTGCGCCCAGGAAGCAGACCGTGCGAATTGTCATGGACAGCAGGTAGCGCCGGGTGCGGGCCTTCTGGTCCTTGCTCAGCGGCGTCTGGGCAGAGGTGACGCTGTGGACGTCGGGGTCG
>CAZCRC010000143.1:0-5970 GCA_964500995.1 uncultured Actinomycetes bacterium | reverse complement strand
CCGGGGAACCGGGACCTGTCGGCACTGCGCGGGGTGTTGGTCAGCGGTGCGCCGCTGCCCGCCGACGTCATCGCTGGGTTCCGCCGAGGGTTCGGCGACACCCTGTTCAACCTGTACGGCTCGACGGAGGTCGGGTACGCCACCGTCGCAACGCCGGCGGACCTTGCCGCGGCACCGGACACCGCCGGGCGGCCGCTGGCCGGCGTCACTGTGGCCATTCTCGACGACAGTGGCGCACCAGTGGCGACGCGGCAGATCGGCAATGTCTGGGTCGGGTCCTCGGCCACGTTCGATGGCTACCTGGATGGCGGCGACAAGGAGCGACGCCCAGACGGACTTGTGGCCACCGGCGACATCGGCAGATTCGACGATGCCGGACTACTTTTCATCAAGGGCCGCTCTGATGACCTGATCATCAGCGGAGGTGAGAACGTACACCCCACCGAGGTCGAAGACGTCCTGCGAACCTGTGCGGGCGTCGCTGACGTGGCCGCGGTGGGGCGCCCGGACGAGCGGTTCGGCCAACATGTTGCCTGCTACGTGGTCCCGACTGCTGACGCGGACCGGACCCGGCTACCTGACGCGATCATGGCATTCGCCCGCCGACACCTGGCTGCCTATCAGCGGCCGGGCGAGGTTCATCTGGTGGCCGAGTTGCCCCGCAACGAGACCGGGAAGGTACTCCGGCGTCTGTTGTGAACCGGGGCGTCAGGCCCGCAACGCCGCGCCATGATCCTGCGCTGCGGCAGCAACGGCCCGGCCCCGAGCCTCGGCGACCTCGTCGGCGGTCAAGGTCCGGTCCGGTGCCCGGAACCGAAGTGCGTACGCGAGCGACTTCTGGTCCTCGCCCAGTTGACTGCCCTGGTACTCGTCGAACAGCCGCACCGACTCGAGTAAGTCCCCCCCACCGCGAGTCAGCGAGGCTGCCACCGCGGCTGCCGGCACATCGGCGGCGACAACAAGTGCGATGTCCTCCTTGGCCACAGGCATCGTGACCACGGCAGGCGCTGGGACGATCCCAGCCCGCACCCCTGCCACCGCGTCCAGGTCGAGCTCCATAGCAGCGCTCCGGGGCGGCAGGCCCGCAGTCTCAAGGACCTTCGGATGCAGTTCACCAGCATGTCCGACGACCCGGCCATCGAGCCACAGCACCGCGCACCGGCCGGGGTGCCAGGGCGGCTGTGCCCCGGCGAGCACCTCCAACTCGGCACCGCACGCCCGAGCAGCGACCTGGGCGGCCGCGACCGCATCCGCCCAGAGCACCGGGCGCGCGGCACCCCACCAACCGCCGGACTCTCTGGCGCCGCACAGCAGCGCAGCGACGTGACGCGGTTGGTCGGGCAGGAGTTCGTCCAGTTCCGCGAGTTCCGCGTCGGAGGGCCGCTGGGCGACCGATGGTCGGGTCGGGTTCGCACCACCGAAGCGGGCCTTGGGAAGGAAGACGAGACCTTGTTCGAACAGCGCCAGGTCGTCCGTACCCCGCGACAGGTTGCGGCGGGCATTCGCGACGAGTCCTGGCAGCAGCGTGGTGCGCAGATACGGCTGCTCATCGTTGAGCGGATTGGCGAGCCGCACGAGCCAGTGGCGCGGATCGTCCGCCCCGATCGCGAGCGCCGCCAGCTCGGCATCGCCCACGAACGGGTAGGACGGGACCTCGACGAATCCGGCTCCGGCCAGGGCCATCCCCACGCGGCGCCTAACTCGGCGTGAATACGGCAGCCCGCTTTGCGCGGGGACGGCGGGCAGGGTCGAGGGAATGGCGTCGTAGCCGACGATCCGCAGGACCTCTTCGACGAGGTCGTTCGGATCGGTCAAATCGGGGCGCCACGTCGGCGGCACCACGCGCAGTTCGTTGTCACGCCGCTCCACGATGCAACCCACAGCTGTCAGGGCGGCGATCGTGGTGTCCGGAGCAATATCCAGCCCGCCCACTCTGGCTGGCAGGTCGACGGCGATCTCGATGACCGGCGGCACGTGCTCGGCCTCGACTGCAGTCATCCCCTGGTGCGTCCCCCCGCCGTACTCCAGGAGCAAGGCTGCGGCTTGTTCCGACGCGAAAGCAGGTAGTTCGCGGTCGACCCCCCGCTCGAATCGCCGAGACGCCTCACTACTGAGTTTGTGGCGCCGCGACATCCGGGCGATGACGTGCGCGTCGAAGTGAGCGGCTTCCAGCGCGATGGTGGTGGTGGCGTCGTTGATCTCGGACGTCAGACCACCCATGACACCGGCCAAGCCGATGGCACCGGTGTCGTCGGCGATCACGAGGTCATCGGCCTCGAGGGTGCGTTCGACATGGTCGAGCGTCTCCAACACCTCCCCCGGCAGGGCTCGTCGCGCCCGGACCGGGCCGTGCAGCAGGTCACGGTCGAATGCGTGGAGTGGCTGGCCGGTCTCGAGCATGACGTAGTTCGTGACATCCACGGCCAGACTGATCGATCGCATCCCGCAGGCGACCAGCCGTCGGCGCAGCCATGCGGGGCTGGGAGCGGCGGGGTTGAACCCGGTGATGGTGCGAAGCGTGAACAGGTCACAGGCGTCGAGCGCCTCGCTGCCGCACTCGTGTGGGGGCGAGTCCGCAGCGGGCACCGGCAGTTCCGACAACCGCAGCCCCGGATCGGCGAACGCGACACCGTAAGCGGTCGCAGCCTCCCGCGCGACTCCCCGAATGCTCAGGGCGTACCCGCGATCTGGTGTGACGGCGATGTCCAGGACGTCTTCGCCGATTCCCAGGATGGGTTCGGCGGCATCGCCGGGCTCAGCACTGGCGGCGGGCAACACCATGATCCCGTCATGGTCCTCGCCGAGGCCTAGTTCCCGTTCGCTGCAGATCATTCCGTCGGAGACCCGACCGTAGGTCTTGCGTGATGCGATCTCGAAACCACCGGGCAGCACCGTCCCGGGCAGCGCGACAACGACCAGATCGGCCTCGGCGAAGTTGCGGGCGCCACAGATGATGCCGCGCACCCCGGGAGTGTCCGGATGACCGTGGTTAGGGCCGACCTCGACCTCGCAGAAGCGGATCGGCTTCTTGAACTCGGTCAGTTCTTCGATCGAACGAACTCGGCCCACCACGAGTGGACCACTGATCCCGGCCCCGATGGTGTCGACGGTCTCGACCTCCAGCCCGGCGGCCACCAACCGCGCCGCGATGTCCCGACCACTCTGATCGCCGGGCACCGCCGCGAACTCACGCAGCCACGACACAGGGACGCGCATCAGACCTCCAGTCCGAAGGGTCGCGTGAAACGCACGTCGCCCTCGATCATGTCGCGCATGTCGGTGATGCCGTGGCGGAACATCAACGTCCGCTCCAGCCCCATCCCGAAGGCGAAGCCGCTGTACTCATCGGGATCGATCCCGCAGGCGCGCAGCACCCGTGGATTGACCATGCCGCAGCCACCCCATTCGATCCATCCCTCACTGCCACAGGTGCGGCAGGGGTGGTCCGGGTCACCGACCGAGGAACCGCGACACACGAAGCACTGCAGATCCAACTCCGCACTCGGCTCGGTGAACGGGAAGTACGACGGCCGTAGCCGGGTCACGATCCCTTCGCCGAAGAGCGCGGCAGCGAAGTGGTCGAGGGTTCCTTTGAGGTGCGCCATGGTGATGCCCCGGTCGACGGCGAGCGCCTCGATCTGGCTGAACACCGGAGTGTGGGTGGCGTCGAGTTCGTCGGTCCGGAACACCCGGCCCGGCGCCACCATGTAGATGGGCGGCTCCTGGGTGAGCATGGTTCGGACTTGAACCGGCGATGTGTGTGTCCGCAGCACCACTCCGGAGTCGGCGGACTCCACGAAGAACGTGTCCTGCATCGACCGCGCCGGATGGTCAGGGCCCAGGTTCAGGGCGTCGAAGTTGTGCCACTCGGTCTCGACCTCGGGGCCGTCGACGACGTCGTACCCCATGGCGACGAAGATGTCGGCCATGTGCTCCTGGATGGTCGTCAGGGGGTGCCGGGCCCCGACCGGATCACGGTCGTAGGACTTGGTGACGTCGACGGTCTCTTCGACGAGGACTCGCTCGTCCCGCTCGATCTCCAATTCCACGTGGCGCGCCTCGAGCGCCTGCTTGACCTGCTGTCTGGCCTGTCCGACCCGCTTACCGGCGTCAGCCTTGGCGGCCGGGGGCAGCGCGCCGATCTCGCGGTTGGCCAAAGCGAGAGGGGATCGGTCACCCGCGTGGGCGATGCGGACGGCCTTGAGTTCGTCCAAGTCAGCTGCCGCGGAGATCGCGGCAAGCGCTTCGGCGACTGCCGCGGCCAGCGTCTCGGGGGCCAACGCCGTCACCGACACCGGGTCGAAATCCTTGTTGGGTGCAGACACCCGACGAGTGTAGTCACCCGTCGGGGACTCACCGACGCACGGACCAGTCAGCGATGGTCGCCGGTCCCGCTTCGTTGCGCGAAGGCGCTGGCGTACAGGCAAACGGCAGCAGCACTGGCGAGATTGAGGGATTCAGCTTGGCCGAACATCGGGATCGACACCGCAGCATCTGCGTCGATGTCCGGGGGAAGGCCATGAGCCTCGTTGCCGAACAACCAGGCACTGGCCTCGCGCAGAGCACCCCCGGCTTGGAGGTGCAGGAGATCCTGTGCGGCCGATCCCGATGTGGCCAACACCCGCAGGTTCGCGCTGCGGGCCGCGGCGATGACGTCGGACAGTTGCTGCTCCTGCGCGAAGGGGATGTGGAAGAGGGAACCCGCCGTGCTGCGAACGCATTTGCCGTTGTAGACGTCCACGGAATCACCCGTGAAAACGACGCCATCGGCCCCGGCCGCGTCGGCGGTTCGAAGGATGGTTCCGGCGTTACCGGGGTCGCGGATCTCATGCAGGATCACGACGAGCCGTGCGTTGTTCAGCACCGCCGCCGGTTCAGCGTCGAGGTATCGGCACACGGCAGCAATACCCTGCGGATGAACCGTCTCGGTCATGGCCAGCAGAACCTGCTCCGGCACGTCGGTCACACGCAGCCCCGCCCTTCGCGCGTAATCGGCAATCTGGGTCACGTGCGCTCCGGAATCGGGCACCACAAAGACCTCGTCGACCACGTCGGGGCGGCACATGACCGCCTCGCGTACCGACTGCGGGCCCTCCGCCAGAAATCGTTGGACCTTGGACCGGAAGGCCCGGTTGCTCAGACGTCGAACGGCCCCGACCCGATCAGACTTGACCGAGACGGGGCCGTTCGAACTCATCGGCCTCAGGCCGCGGCGACGGCAGCGCGCGCCTGCTCCACCAGGGCCGCGAAAGCGTCGGGATCATTGACCGCCAGCTCAGCGAGCATGCGGCGGTCCACCTCGATGCCGGAGATCTTCAGTCCCTGGATGAACCGGTTGTAGGTCATTCCGTGCGCGCGGGCTCCCGCGTTGATGCGCTGGATCCACAGCCGACGGAAATCGCCCTTGCGGTCCTTGCGGTGATCGAACGCGTAGACCATGGAGTGCGTGACCTGCTCCTTGGCCTTGCGGTACAACCGCGACCGCTGGCCGCGGTAGCCGCTGGCCTGCTCCAGGACCTCACGCCGCTTCTTCTGGGCGTTGACCGCCCGCTTCACTCTCGCCATTGCAGTTCTCCTCGTTTCCGGTCGGTCAGCGCTCGCCGAGCAGCCGCTTGACCTTCTTGGTGTCGGCCTTGGACACGTCGACGTCCTGGGACAGCCGACGGGTGCGCTTGCTGGGCTTCACCTCGAGGAGGTGTCGCTTGTTCGCCTGTTCGCGGCGCAGTCTGCCCGAGCCGGTCTTCTTGAACCGCTTCTTGGTGCCGCTGTGGGTCTTCATCTTCGGCATGAGCCGATCTCCTGTCTTGTCGTCTACTCGTCGTCGCCGGCCGGGGTCGATTCGACCGCCGATTCCGTGTCGTCCTGCGACCGTTCCGCTTCTTTGGCGTCCCGGTCCCTGCGCTGCTGGCTGCGTGTTCCCTTGACCTCGGACTTCTTCTTGAGGGGGGCGATGACCATGATCATGTTGCG
>CAZCRC010000142.1:0-5976 GCA_964500995.1 uncultured Actinomycetes bacterium | reverse complement strand
GACTCACACCCAGGTGGGCCACCACATGCGCTGACTCCAGGTGGCGTAGTCGATGACCTCGGCGGACCACACCGGATAGAAGAACGCGCTGACTGCAACGCACGCCAGCACGAAGACAGCCACGGCCGCCACCCGCAGCCGTTCGTCCCGCGATGCTGCCGGTGGTGCTGGCCGTTGCACGATCGCGCTCAGCGACAACGTCAGTGCAGCCACCAGGAACGGGGTGATCACGACCGCATAGAACGTGAAGATCGTGCGGTCAGGGAACAGGAGCCAGGGCAGCCACCCAGCCGCGACTCCGGCCAGCACCGCTCCGGAACGCCAATCCCGGTGGGCGATCCAACGCCAGACCTGGTGCAGGAGTGCCAAGAGCCCGGCCCACCAGATCAACGGATTGCCGAGCGCCGTCACGGCCTCGGCGCACCGACCGGAGTCACACGTCGTCCCCGCCCCCTCGTAGTAGAACGAGGTGGGGCGGGCCTGCACCAGCCAGCCGAACGCCGAGGACTGGTAGGAGTGCTCGCTGGACAGGTTGTTGTGGAAGCTCCACATCTCGGAGTGGTAGTGCAGGAGCGAACGCAGAGCGGCCAACGGGCCTCCGGAGTCATCCCACGTCCGGTTCCACGCGGTGTCACTCGCGAACCACCCCGCCCACGACGCCAGGTAGACCAGCACGACCACCGACAGCATCGTGATCGCGGTCGGGATCGCGTCCCGCAGGAAGGCTGGCACCAATTGCTCGCCGGCTCGGCGGCGCCGCGAGACCTCCCACAGCACCGTCATGATCGCGAATGCGGCCACGAACCACAGCCCACTCCACTTGACGCCGCACGCCAGCCCCAGGCTGACCGCGGCGAGCAACCGCCAGGGCCGCCACCAACTGCCCGGCGTCCGACCCGATCGAGCCCAGTCCCGGTCAACGAGCAGCAAGGCGAACGCGAGCACCACGAAGAACGTGAGCAGACCGTCCAGCACCGCGGTGCGACTCATCACGATCGCCATGCCGTCGATGGCCAGCAGCAGCCCGGCGAGAGTTCCCCACAGGGCGCTGCCCGTGAGTCGCAGCACCGCGCGTGCCAGCACCAGGATCGTCAGGGTGCCGAACAGTGCCAGCGCCACCCGCCACCCCATGGGAGTGGCGCCGAAGAGGGCCTCGCCCCCGGCGATCAACCATTTGCCGACCGGGGGATGCACGATGTACGAGGCCTCGCCGGTGAACCAGCTGGGGTCGATCGTGCCGTCGGACGCGAGGATCTTCTTGTCCGCGCCCTCGACGAACCCCTGCTCGTAGCCGAACTCGAGCAGCGACAGGCCGTCCTTGGCGTAGTAGGTCTCGTCGAAAACGAATGCATGTGGCCGACCCAGATCCTGGAACCGCAGGTAGCCGCCAAGGACGGTGACCGCCAGCGGTCCCAGCCACCGCCCGGTCAGCTGAGCGGAGCGACGGGGCGGCGCGACGTCAGGGGCCGGAGGCGCAGCCGTCGCAGTCACCGGGCCATCCTAGGGTCGCGGGATCCCGCGCGTGTCAGGATGACGGCGTGTACGGAACTCTGACCGTTGCGGCCACTCCCATCGGCAACGCCCACGATGCGTCGGATCGGCTGCGCACGGCGCTCAGCCGGGCGCACCTCATCGCCGCCGAGGACACGCGCCGGGTCCGCCGGCTCGCCGACTCGCTCGAACTGGTGCTGCGCGCCCGGGTCGTCTCGCTGTTCGAGGGCAACGAGGCCCGCCGCACTGACGAGTTGGTCGAACGACTCGTCAGCGGTCAGGACGTCCTCTTGGTGTCCGACGCCGGGATGCCCACGATCAGCGATCCCGGTACCCGTCTGGTCCAGCGGTGTGCGCAGCGGGGGATCAGGGTCACGGCGATCCCCGGCCCATCGGCCGTGGCGACCGCAGTGGCCGTGTCGGGTCTGTCTGCGGGGGCCTTCTGCTTTGAGGGATTCCTGCCCCGCAAGTCCGGCGAGCGCACCCGGCGGATCGCGGAACTGGCCGGTGACCGCAGGCCGACGGTGTTCTTCGAATCGCCACGACGACTCGGCCAGACGCTGGCCGACCTGCTGGCCGGGTGGGGCGATCGCCCTGCCGTGATCTGCCGGGAACTCACCAAGATCCACGAAGAGGTGGTGCGCGGGGACTTATCGGATCTGGTCGAGTGGTCCGATCGTGAGGTGCTGGGCGAGGTCACGCTGGTGGTCGCTGGGATGGGGGATGCTCCGGTCGTCGCGGATGCCGACCTGGCGGGTGCCGTCGCAGCGCTCGTGGGGCAGGGGATGTCCCGACGTGATGCGGTCGCGGACGTGGCCACGGCCACGGGCACCCCCAAGCGCCGCGTGTATGAGGCGTCCCTGGGGCACTGAGTGGGTCATCCGGTGGGGCGCCCCGCGGCACATCCGACACTAGAATGACCCTCATGCCCGACAAGTCGTTCTATGTCACGACGCCCATCTACTACGTCAACGACGCCCCCCATATCGGTCACGCGTACACGACGGTCGCCGGTGATGTGCTGAGCCGGTGGCACCGGCAGCGGGGGGAGAAGGTCCGCTACCTGACCGGCACCGACGAACACGGCACGAAGGTCCAGCGCAAGGCCGAGGAGAACGACGTCACACCGCAGGAGTGGGTCGACCGACTCGTTGCTGACCACTGGCGGCCGGTGCTGGAGACCCTGGACATCGCCAACGATGACTTCATCCGCACCACCGAGGACCGCCACCGCAAGGGGGTGCAGCACTTCTGGGAAGTGCTCAAGGAGTCCGGTCACGTCTACCCGCAGGCCTACGAAGGGCCCTATTGCGTGGGGTGCGAGGAGTTCAAGGTCGCGGCCGATCTGCAGGACGGCACCGGTGAGTTCGCCGGTCAACAGGTGTGCGCGATTCACGGTCGTCCCGTCGAGCAGTTGAGCGAACAGAACTGGTGGTTCCGGTTGTCGGACTTCGGTCCCGCCCTGTTGGAGCACTTCGAGCGCAACCCCGACGCGATCGCCCCCAAGAGTGCCTACAACGAAGTCGTGTCGTTCATCCGACAGGGATTGGATGACATCTCGATGTCGCGATCCAGCGTTTCGTGGGGGATCCCACTGCCGTGGGACGAGGACCAGGTGGTCTACGTCTGGTTCGACGCCCTCCTCAACTACATCACCGCCGCGGGCTACGGCCAGGACACCCGCAAGGAGTTGTGGGCCGCCACCTGGCCGGCGGACGTCCACCTGGTCGGCAAAGACATCTTGCGCTTCCACGCCATCTACTGGCCGGCCATGCTGATGGCCGCAGGATTGCCGTTGCCGCACAAGGTCTTCGCTCACGGCTGGCTGCTGGTCGGCGGCGAGAAGATGTCGAAGAGCAAACTGACGGGGATCTCACCGGAGACGATCACTGACGTGTTCGGCTCCGATGCGTTCCGGTACTACTTTCTGCGCGCGATCAACTTCGGCTCGGACGGTTCGTTCTCGTGGGAGGACATGCGCGACCGGTACACCTCGGAACTCGCCAACGGGCTGGGCAACCTGGCCTCGCGCGGGGCCGCGATGATCGCGAAGTACTACGACGGGGTGCTGCCCGAGCCGGGGCCGTACAGCAACGCCGACCTGTCGATCCAGGACCTGTTGGCGCGGGCCGCCCTGGATGCTGACGCGGCCATGCTGCGATTGGACTTCAGCAGTGCGATCGCTTCGATCCGTGGATTCGTCGAGGCGGTCAATGGCTATGTCACCGAACAGCAGCCATGGGCGCTGGCCAAGGACGAGGAGAAACGCGAGCGGCTGGGGACCGTGCTCTACACGATCGCCGAGAGTCTGCGCGCCATCAGCGTGCTCTACGCCCCAGTCATGCCCCGAGCCACCCAGGCGTTGTGGGAGGCGCTCGGTGCCACGGCTGCCGTTGGGTCACTGTCCGAGCAGTTGGTGACCCAGGTGGGGTGGGGGAAACTTCCCCCCGGCACCACCATCACCAAGCCCGAGCAACTGTTCCCCCGGCTGCCGGAGGAGCCCGAGGAACCGGTGGCGTCGTGACGCTTCCGGTGCCGGCGCCCGAGCCGCTGCCGGCTCCCGTGATCGACTCGCACTGCCACCTGGACATCACCACGGAGTACTCCGGTCTGGCACCCGCCGACGCATTGGCCGCAGCCGGCGAGGTCGGCGTCAGCGGAGTGATCCAGATCGGGGTCGACGTCGCATCCTCCCGGAATGCGGTGGCTCTGGCCGAACAGTTCGACAACGTCCGAGCGGCAGTGGCGGTCCATCCGAATGAGGCGGCCCGGCGCGGGCCCGAACTGGAGGACGACCTGCGCGAACTGGAGGCTCTCGCGCTGCATCCGCGGGTGGTCGCGATCGGCGAGACCGGCTTGGATCACTTCCGCACCGGCGCCGAGGGGCGTTCGGATCAGGAGCAGTCCTTCCGCGATCACATCCGGCTGGCGCGTCGGACCGGCAAGACCCTCGTGATCCACGACCGTGACGCTCATGCCGACGTGCTGCGGGTGTTGGGTGACGAGTCCCTGCCCGATCGGGTGGTGTTCCACTGCTTCAGCGGGGACGCGACGATGGCGCGGACGTGCGCCGACGCGGGCTGGTACCTGTCTTTCCCGGGGGTGCTCACATTCAAGAACGCCCAGTCGTTGCGCGATGCGGCCGCAGTCGTTCCGCCGGAGCGGCTACTCGTCGAAACCGACGCCCCGTTCCTGACTCCGACCCCCCATCGGGGGTCGCCCAACGCCTCGTATCTGATGCCGTGGACCGTGCGGACGCTGGCTCACGAGACGGGCAGCGACCTGGCGGAGCTGTGCGATCGACTGCGAGCCAACACGGTGGCTGCGTTCGGGCTTGGTGCTGACCGTGGGTTGGTCGGGTGACCGGTCTGCTGGGGCCGCGCGAGGTGCGCGAACTGGCGGCCCAGTTGGGAATTCACCCCGCCAAGGGCCTGGGTCAGAATTTCGTCGTCGATCCGAACACGATTCGCCGTATTGTGCGGCTCGCCGACCTGCCCGCAGGGGCTCATGTCCTGGAGATCGGACCGGGACTCGGGAGTTTGACCCTGGGACTGCTGCAGGCGGGGCATCGTGTCACCGCGGTCGAGATTGACTCCCGGTTGGCGGAGCAACTGCCGCGCACGGTGGCTGACCGACTCCCGCAAGAGGCCCATCGCCTCACGGTGATCACCGGTGATGCCCTGAGAATGCCTGAGGTGGGCACGCCGAGCGCACTTGTGGCGAATCTGCCTTACAACGTCGCGGTGCCCGTCCTGATGACGTGCCTGGCTCAGCTGCCCTCACTGGCGAGTGCGCTGGTGATGGTTCAGGTCGAGGTGGCCGACCGGCTCGCTGCGGGGCCCGGGTCCAGGATCTACGGCGTGCCAAGCGTCAAAGCCGCCTGGTACGGCTCGGCACGGCGCGTCGGAACAGTGTCCCCAGCGGTGTTCTGGCCCGTGCCGCGAGTCGACAGCGGACTCGTGGACCTGCGTAGTCATGTCGAATCCGGGGTACTTCACCGCGGCCAGTCCCGAGAGGCGGTCTTCGGGCTGGTCGACCTGTTGTTCGGCCAGCGCCGCAAGACGATTCGGCACACCCTCGCAACAGCATTCGGGCCGACGGTCAGTGACAGCGCCTTGGCGCTGGCAGGCTTGGACGCAAGCATGCGGCCCGAGCAGATGGCACTTGGGGACTTCGTCGGCCTCGCCGAGGCGTTGGCGCTGGAACGCTGAGAAGTCCCGGTTACACCGGGAATGACTCCGGCGTGCGCCGCTGGGGTGCTGCCGGGCGCGGATGCCAGATCCCCGTGCGCTGGCCCACCAACCGGGCGGCGAACCGTGGATTCAGGATCAGATACCGGCGCCACAATCGACGAGGCTCAAGCCCGAGGCGCCAGAGCCACTCCAAGCCGTGACGCTGCATCCAGGGCGGCGGCCGATGGAGTTGACCGGCGTGGTAGTCGAACGCCGCACCTCCCGCCAGCAGGGGGAGGTCCAGGTGTTCGCG
>CAZCRC010000141.1:0-5986 GCA_964500995.1 uncultured Actinomycetes bacterium | reverse complement strand
CACCGCGAGTTGGCTCGCGCGATCATGGAGCGGACGCCCGCGATCGGAATGCGGGTGTTACCCGTCGGCAAGATCGCAGCCGAGCGTGCGACGGCTACGGTGGCGGTGGACGGTCAGCCGGTCCGGGTGAAGGTGGCCAGTTGGCAGGGGGTGACGGTCAACGTGCAGCCCGAGTGGGCCGACATTGCCGCTGCGGCAGTGGCGTTGCAGCAGCCCGAAAAGGTCGTGCTGGCCCGTGCGACAGCGGCCACGGAGACGTTGTGGCGCAGCCCACTAAATTCGTAGCAATAATTTCTATTGAACCGGCGGTTCGGAGTTGCCGCGTTGCCCGTCGTGAGTTACATTTTCGGTGTTCGAGCGTCGCTGCATCCCCCGTCGGTGACGCTCGAACCCTTTTAACCGTTCCGGTCTCCGGAGATCGCGGAAGGCACTCAGCGCCGAAGTTCGATCCACAGCTCGTCTCGCCAGCGCAGCACGTCCTGGGGCCGGTTGGTGATCACGACCCGCACCCCCGCTTCCATGCACGATCGCAATGCCGGTTCGGTGTCCACTGTCCACACGTGCACCTCGTTTCCGGCGGACTGCCAGCGCTGCACCTGAGCCGGATCGGACTGCAGGATCTCCACCGACGGTCCCGCGATCGAGGCGCCGAACGGCAACGGTCCGAAGCGTTGCAGCAGCGGCACCTTGTCCATCAGGTACACAGTGGCGATCTGCGGCGCCAGTTCGCGCATCCGTCGCAAGGCGATGGCCGAGAACGACATCACCCGCACCCGGCCAGCTGCGCCGTCGGCCAGGCCGTACCGCTCCAGAGTCTGCACCAGGACCTGCTCGGTGTAGCCGCCATAGCGAGTCGGATGCTTCGTCTCGATCGCCAGTTCCAGTGGCCGGGGGCCGCTCAGCGCCATATCCAGCAGGTCCGGCAGCGTGAGGATGTCCTCGTCGCCGACGTCGGCATCCCACCAGGAGCCGAAGTCGTGCTCTTGCAGTTGTCCCAGGGTCTGGTTGGACACCCGACCCCGACCGGTGCTGGTGCGGTCGATGCGGGGGTCATGGACGCACACCAGGTGGCCATCGGCTGTCAGCCGGACGTCGCACTCCAATCCCTCGGCTCCGGAATCGATGGCAGCCCGGTACGCGGCCGCGGTGTGTTCCGCTGCGACGGTGGTGGCACCGCGGTGAGCCACCACGGTCGGATAGGACGGTGCCATGCGCCCAGGATTCCGTATGAGGGGTGGCAATGCTTCCGTACCCGGATCACCGATCGAAGATCACACCCGGGTTGAGGGTTCCGGTGGGGTCCCACGCCGACTTGAGCGCCGTCATGGCGGCGAGTTCCGCCGCTGATCGGCGCAGCCCCAACCAGGGGGCCTTGTCCCGACCGATGCCGTGCTCGGCAGACAATGACCCGCCCATGTCGCTCACCAGACGCAGCACCTGCTCGTCGACGTCGTTGGCGTCCTGTGCCACGAGTTGGATATGAAGGCTTCCCTCGAACACATGGCCGAACACCCCGGCCCGGCTCACGTGCGGATTGTTGGTGACCAAGGCCAGGACCGCATCGGTGGCCTCATCGAGTCGTGCCAGGGGCAGGGTGACGTCGTACTTGTGCAGTTGCTGCTGCGAGCGTTGGGCCAGTTGGGACCACCACAGGGCCTGTTCCTCGCGCACCCGCCAGATCGCCGCCCGCTCCTGCCGGTCAGTGGCCAGCACCGTTTCGGCCGAGGGATCAACGGCATCCGCCAACAGCTCGACAATATCGGCGCCCGTCGCGGCGGCTCCCGCGTCGAGTTCGATCACCACCACATACCGGGCGGAGATGACCTCAGCCAGCGGGTCCCGAAGTTCCAGGTCAGCCGCGCCCCGACGCCAGGACCGGTGGTCCACGATCTCGCAGGCCAGCAAACGCAACCGCTCGCCGAGTCGACGTCCCAGCGCGATCGCTTCGGCCAGGTCAGGGGTGCCTGTCGCAATGACAACCCGACGTCCTGGTGGGCGCCGAAGCACCAGTCGGGCGGCGGTGACCACCGCAAGGGTGCCCTCGGATCCGACCACCAGATCCCGCCAGGAGTAGCCGGTGTTGTCTTTGGGTAGGCCGCGGAGGTCGTCGAGCACCGTGCCGTCCGCCAGCACGCACTGCAGGCCCAGGACCTGCGCCCGGGTGGTGCCGTAGGCGCACACGTGAATCCCGCCGGCATTCGTGGCGATCGTGCCACCGACCGTTGCCGAGTCGCGAGACGCAAGGTCCACACCGTAGGTCCAGCCGTGCTGAGCGGCCGCCCGGTGCAGGTCGGCGATGGTGATCCCCGCGCCCACCAGCGCTGTACCTGTGATCGGGTCGATCTCGCACGAGGACAGTCCCGTGAGGTCGAGCACGACCGTCGCTCGCGGGTCCCGGCTGATCGTGCCCCCCACCAGACCGGTGTTGCCGCCGAGGGGGATCACCGCAACTCCCAGCTGACCGCAGACCCGAAGGGTGGCGCTGACCTCACCCAGGCGGTGGGCGCGCACCACAGCGTCGGCTCGACCCCGGCGGCCGAACCAGTCGGTGACGGACGCCTCGGGGGTGGCGACGACGACCGCTCCGGCTGGCAGTTCGGCCGTCAACCGATCGGTGATGGCGGCGGCAGTGTGAGGCACGGAACAGTCCCCTTCTGTGATTGCCGTCACGCAGCGTGTTTCCGGCCCGGAAATGCGGGTTATCCTCGAAGCATGACCACGCATCAGACTATTCGTACGACCACAGCCGCCGGCGGCGTTCTGCTGCTGGCCGGCTTCGCCGCCGCTCCCGCATTCGCGGCCGAGTACCCCCCGGCGAACCCCACCGACGATCAGACGAACCAGACCAACACCGTCGACACCTCCTCACCGACGCAGGTGACGACCAACAGCGGTGACGAGACTCCCGCCTACACCGGTGCGGCGACCACCTTGGCGCTGGCCGCCGGTGTGGTGGCTCTAGGCGCCGGCGCCGGACTGCTCATCGCGTCGAAGCGTCGCGAGCAGAACTGACCTTCCGCGAAGCGGGGTGCTGGGACTTCTCAGCACCCCGCTTCGCCGGTGCTGGTGATCATGTCCAGCACCATCGGCTGAGCCGAAAACACGATGGGCTGCCGCCCGACGCGGGGCTCCTCGAATTCGACCTCGAGCACCTTGCTCTCACCGCGCCCCAGTTCCATGGCTGTCTGCCACACCGGATGGGAGCGGTCGGTTCCGCCTCGCAGTGTGATGGCCTCGCCGTCCACCGTCGCGCTGCGGAACGCCGAACCCCAAGGGGCGTACACCGCCACCCCCACATTGGCGGTTCCCGTCCCGGTCGGAAGCCCGGGTTTGTCGGAGCGGACATCCACGTAATCGGGCAGACCGTCAGGCGCCTCGTTCGAGACTTCGATGCGGATCGTGGACGACGCGCCGGGGTCCGGACAGAAAGCCGCTGAGCGGAAGTCCGATGTCACCTGCAGGTAGGCACTGAGTTTGCTGCCACCGAAGTCGTTGATCGCAGCGCTCGCCCACGGACCCGGTTCCTCGGGCACCACACCACCGGTCGGCATCCGGCTCAACGCCGCCTGCACGGCTCGATCCGAGCTGTAGGTCAGCAACCGACCCTGCGAGGCGGGCTCTGCCAAGGCCTCCCACAACGCCAGCGGGTCGAGGTTGGCGTCGGCCAGTTGACTGAGCATTCGATTGATCAGGGCAATCGTGACTGCGTCCTTGCGTTCCGGATCCGGGAACCGCTCGTAGATCGTCGCCGTGAAGAACTCCGCCGCCTCGTCGGGTGCGACCGTGACGCCCGCGGCAGTGACCGGTCCCGTCACGCTCATCAGTCCGGCGACCACGCGAGCATCGATCGTGACAACGTCGTCGACCGACACCGGTGAGCCGCGGTGCATCAACAACCCGGCGTACGGGAAATGCCGGTCCAGGTTGAACCCCCACCAGCGGCCCAGTTGATCGGCCCCCCACAGTTGCTGGGTGTCCTTCGGGATCCCGGCCAGGGACACAGGGGGCTGCCCGAACAGATCGTTGGTGGTGTCGGCATCCCGCGGCTCCAGTTTGCCGTTGACGACGTCGACGATGGAGTACGCCGACAGCAGCCCGCCGGTGCCTCTGGCTTCGGCGGCGTTCTGGACCGACACGAGCCAGGTGCGCCGGCCCTGTGCTCCTAGCAGGACGGGCAGCGCGACGGTCGCGCCCTCAGCAGCGCGCACCCCTTCGGCAATTCCCAGGAACTGGTCCTTGCGCGCAACCGTGAAGGGGCGCAGCGGCGCAAAGATCTCATCGTCGGACACCGCGGCCACCCGTTGCGCCGGCAGTTCGATCGCTGCGGCAGCCTCCTCGGTGAACGGGTGGAGTTTTTCCAGCGCACCGACTCCCGCGGCGCCCTTGGCCTTGAGTTCCGCGACCGTGTCCGTGATCGTTGCTTCCTGCCCTTCGGTGGCGGCCATGACGGCCGCGGTCCCGTCGGCGATGTCGGCAAAGACCTGCACACTCGACCCCACGAGGGGCAAGGAGGCCACCTGGGTCCAGGGCGCGGAACCGAAAGTCGCCGACAGCGATGCGGAACTGCCCTGAAGCTCCCGCAAGGTGCCTTCGGCTGCCGCGCTGTCCCCGGCACTCAGTTGGTCGGTGAGCGCCTGCGTCTGGGATTGGACCTGCATCGCGGAACGCAGCCCCAGCAGCCCGGTGATCAGCACCCAGGCGACCAGAATTCCCAGCGCGATCAGGCCGCCGACGACGGCACCACGCAGTAGCGAGGATCGACTCTGTGTCACGGCCACAGTGTGGCAGCCGCTCCACCCGGTGGGCAGCGACATGGCCAGGACCGATTTGTTCCGATCGCCGGGCCCCGCCGTTGCTGTGGGTTACGCTACGTGGACTTGGCTGGAGAGGTGGGGTTTGTGGATCTGAAGCACGTACTCGGGGCGCTGCGTCGACGATGGTTCTTCCCCGTGATTTCTGTAGCCGTCGCCCTGCTACTCGCGACTGGCTGGATGGCCCTGCAGACCCCTATGTATAAGGCCTCGGCTCAGGTCTTTGTGTCGTCATCGAGCGGCGCGAGCGCCCAGGTGGGCGGCCAGTACCAGTCGGCCATGTTCGCCCAGAACCGGGTTGCCACCTACGCGCAACTCGTCAGTAGCCCGCAGGTACTCGACCCGGTGATCCAGGACTTGGGTCTGAATGCCACCGCTCGCGACATCGCCGGCTCGGTGTCCGCGGTCAACCCGCCCCAAACGGTCCTGCTCGAGGTCACGGCCACCAGTTCGTCAGCCGCCCAGGCCGCAGCGCTCGCCAACGCAACCGGTCAGCGTCTGGCCGACGCCATCGAAGCCCTCGAAACGGCCAGCGACAAAGACGTCTCGCCGATCAAGGTGACCGTCACGAAGCCCGCGGTGCCACCGTCCGCCCCCTTCTCACCCAACCCCACCACGACCCTGGGTCTGGCGGGATTGCTGGGTCTGGCCCTGGGTGTCGGCCTCGCACTGTTGCGCGAGCAACTCGACACCACCATCAAGGGCTCCAGGGAACTGGCGGAGCTGTCGGGTGCCACGCCGCTCGGCGTCATCGGATTCGACCCGGATGCCGAAGAGGAACCGCTCGCGGCCCTCAACCAGCAGGCCCTTCGGTCGGAGGCCTTCCGAACGATCCGGACGAACCTCTCGTACACGGACGTCGACAACCCGCCCAAGGTCGTCGCGATCACCTCGTCGGTGCCCAGCGAGGGCAAGAGCACGGCTGCCTGCAACCTGGCCATCACCATGGCGCAGGCGGGGTTGCGGGTCTGCCTCGTCGAGGCGGACCTGCGGCGCCCCCGGATCGCCCAGTACCTGGGGATCGACTCCGCCGTCGGCCTGACGGACGTTCTGGCTGGCAAGATCACGTTGGATCAGGCGTTGTTGCCCTGGAACCGGTACCTGTTCACGGTGCTGCCCAGCGGCGCGATCCCGCCCAACCCGTCGGAGTTGCTCGCCTCGGGTCAGATGAAGGC
>CAZCRC010000140.1:0-5997 GCA_964500995.1 uncultured Actinomycetes bacterium | reverse complement strand
TGGGGGGCAGGGGGGCCGCCTGAGCAGTTACCCTTATTTTGACCTTATTTGGAATTCCTGGCGCAGGTCAATTACTTTGCACTTTGCCCTCTGCACGTTGTATAATCCGGCGACGCTCCCACCATTTCATCGTTCATCGTTCATCGTTCATCGTTCATAATTTCATCTATGTCGGACAAGACGTATCTGCAATTCGATCTGTTGATTGACCGCGATGCGGCGGGCTACCGGGTGCGTGTGCTGAACTCGCCGGCCGGCCAGGCCAGCGCCGGCCTGACCCTGCCGCTGGACTTCGCCGCGGCCGCGGACTGGTCTACACTGGCCGCGGCCCGGCTGCACGGTCAGCGCCTGTTCGAGGCGGCGCTGGCCGGCGATGTGGGCGCCTGCTACCGCCGCAGCCTGGACGAAGCGCGGCGCCAGGGCGCGGGGCTGCGCCTGCGCCTGCGCCTGGCCGACGCGCCCGAACTGAGCGCCTGGCCCTGGGAATTCCTGTTCGACCCGCAGCAGCACCGCTTCCTGTGCCTGACGCCCGACATGTCGCTGGTCCGTTTCCTGGACCTGCCCGCCCCAGAAGCCCGGGCCGCGGTCAAGCCGCCGCTGCGCCTGCTGGTGGTCATTGCCAACCCCACCGACACGCCTGCGCTGAACGCGGCGCAGGAATGGGCGCGCCTGGTCGCGGCCGTGGAACCGCTGGAGGCGCGCGGCCTGTTACAGGTGGAGCGCCTGGAGCAGGCGACCCTACCGGCGCTGCAGCGCCGATTGCGTCAGCAGGATGTGCATTTGCTGCACTTCATCGGCCACGGCGTTTTCGATCCGGTCGGCCAGGAAGGGCTGCTCATCTTCGAGGATGACGCGCGGCAGAGCCGATTGGTCAACGGGGAAACCGTGGGCGCACTGCTGGGCGGCCAGCCGCCGGCGCTGGTGTTTCTCAACGCCTGTCAGGGCGCGGCCAGCAGCAGCGGCAACGCCTTTGCCGGCGCCGGCCAGAGCCTGGTGCGCCAGGGCATCGCCGCGGTCATCGCCATGCAGACCGCGATCAGCGACACGGCCGCGGTGGCCCTGAGCCAGGAATTTTACGGCGCGCTGGCCGATGGCTACGCGGTGGACAGCGCGCTGGTGGAAGCGCGCAAGGCCGTGTTTGCCGCGGGCAACCCGGTGGAATGGGGCACGCCGGCGCTGTTCATGCGCGCGCCGGATGGCCGCCTGTTCGATGTGCAGCCCTTGAGCCAGGCCGAGCGCCAGCAGAACCAAATTTCCGCGCTGCTGCGCCAGGCCGCGGTCAGCCAAACCGCCGAAGACTGGCCGGTTGCGCTGCAGAAGCTCCAGGCCATTTTGCAGCTCGATCCCCATCAGACCGAAGCGGTCAATCGTCTGCGTGAGGTGCAGCGCCAGCAGGAGATGGCCGCAGCCTTTGTCGGCGGGCAGGAGCACTACAACGCCGGCCGCTGGCGGCGGGCGCTCGACTATTTCCTGCGCGTGCAGGACCTGGGCGGCAATTACCGGGGCGTTTTCAGCCTGCTGGCGACCGTGAAGATGAAGATTGCGGAGAGCGAACCGCCCGCGCCCGGCGCTGCGACCGCGGGCCGCCGACCCGCGGCGAGCGACCAGGTGTACGGCCCGATCCTGAAGGCGCTGACGGCCGGGCGCCTGGTCCCGGTTTTGGGGCCGGGCGTCAACCTGTGCAGCCGGCCTCCCGGCGTCGGCTGGCAGACCGGCCAGTACCTGCCCACGACCGATGAGCTGGCTGCCTACCTGGCTGACTCCTTTGGCTATCCCCTGGGCGAGCGGCCCAATCTGGCGAAAGTGGCGCAGTACGCGGCGGTCATGCGCGATGTGGGACCGCTCTACGAGGAACTGCGCCCGGTCTTCGACGCCGACTATCCGCCGACGCCGGTTCACCAACTCCTGGCCGGGTTGCCGGCCGGCCTGCGCAAACAGGGCTGCGCCTTTCCGCATCAGCTCATCATCAGCCTCAACTACGACGATGTGCTGGAGCGCGCCTTGCACGCGGCCGGCGAACCGTTCGACGTGGTGACCTACGTGGCCGAAGGCGATCAACGCGGCGCGTTCCTGCACCGGCCCGGCAACGAGGACGAACCGATCGTGATTGACCGGCCGAACGAGTACCTGGACCTGCCGATTGACCAGACCGCCGCGCGGCGGGTGCTCATCCTCAAGTTGCATGGCGCCATTGATCGCCAGAACTTCGAGGCCGACAGCTATGTCATCACCGAGGATCATTTCATCAACTTCATCCCGCGGATGGACATCGCGGCCATTGCGCCGGCGCCGCTTCTCGCCTTTCTCAAGCGCAGCTACTTTCTTTTCCTCGGCTTCGATCTGAGCGCCTGGAACTCGCGCACGGTCCTGCACCGCGTCTTTTCCCCCAAACGTGGCTATGCCTGGGCTGTGGAGCCGGAACCGGCCACCATGAGCCAGAAATTCTGGAGCCGCCACAACGTGGACATTCTCGACCTGAGCCTGGAGCAGTTCGTGGCCGATTTGAGCGAGCGCCTGCCACATCTCCCCGCGGTTGGGAGTCGCGCATGAGCGATCCAAACGCGGCCTTTTCGCCCTACAAGGGCCTGATTCCCTACAGCGAAGATGACGCCGGCTTTTTCTTTGGCCGCCAGCGCGAGCGCGACATGATCGAGGCCAACCTGATCGCCACGCGCTTGACGTTGCTCTACGGCGCCAGCGGCGTGGGCAAAAGCTCTGTGCTGCGCGCCGGCGTCGTTCATCACCTGCGCGGTCTGGCCGCGGATGATCTGGCGCAGCAGGGCCGCACCGAATCTGTCGTGGTCATCGTCAGCGCGTGGCGCGACGACCCGCTGACCAGCCTGCTGAACGCCATCTACGCGACGCTGCAAGCCGACCTGGGGCCTTTCGATCTCGATCAGTTCGCGGCCGTCGCCTCCCTGCCCCCGCCCTCGGCCGCCGCGTTCGTGTCCACGCTGCAGGCCTGGACCCGCGCGCTCGATTGCGATCTCCTGGTCATTCTCGATCAGTTCGAGGAATACCTCTTCTATCACGCCACAGAGGATGGGTTGGGCACGCTGGCCATGGAACTGCCGCGCGCGATCAATCACCCCGATCTGCGCGTGAATTTCCTGATTGCCATCCGTGAAGATGCCCTGGCCCGGCTCGACCGCTTCAAGGGCCGCATTCCTCGCCTGTTCGAGAACTACCTGCGCATCCAGCACCTGGATGTGGCGGCCGCCCGCGAGGCGATCGAGCAGCCGCTGCTGGCCTATAACCGCCTGTTCGAGCCTGACCCGCGGTTCGGCATCGAGCCGGCCCTGGTGGATGAGGTGTTGGCGCAGGTGCAGACCAACCAGGTATTCGTAGGCGAGTCGGGCCGCGGCACGGTGAGCGGCGCCGGCGGCCCCGCGCGGGTGGAGACGCCCTACCTGCAACTGGTGATGAGCCGCCTGTGGGCCGAAGAACGCCAGGCCGGCGCGCCGATCCTGCGCCTGGACACATTGC
This sequence comes from uncultured Actinomycetes bacterium, assembly GCA_964500995.1. Taxonomy (GTDB): domain Bacteria; phylum Actinomycetota; class Actinomycetes; order S36-B12; genus CAIWTL01. The sequence continues at coordinate 2,511 of CAZCRC010000140.1, read as the reverse complement.
AGCGCCTGGGCGGCGCGGAGCGCATCGTGCGCACCCATCTCGACACCGTCCTCAGCACACTGACGCCGGTCGAACAAGATCACGCCGCGGCCATCTTCCATCACCTGGTGACGCCATCCGGCGCCAAGATCGCGCACAGCGTGTCCGACCTGGCCGAGTACAGCGGGCTGACGCTTGCGCAGTTGGCGCCGGTGCTGGAAAAACTGTCCGGTTCGAGCATGCGCATCCTGCGCCCGGTGGCGCCGCCGCCCGATCAGGCCGATGTGTCTCGCTTCGAGATTTTTCATGATGTCCTGGCCGCGCCCATCCTGGACTGGCGCACGCGCTTCGTCTACGCGGTGGAACAGGCCGCGGCCGCGGCGCGGCTGCTGGCGGAACAGGCCGCGGGCGAGCAGCGCCTGCGCCAGCAGCAGGCCGAAGCTGCGGCCCGCCTGGCCCAGGAACGCGGTCGCGTCCAGGGTCTGCGCCTGACCGCGCTGGGCCTTCTCGCCCTGCTCCTACTCATGGTGGGCCTGGCACTCTATGCGCGCAGCCAGTACCTGCTTGCCACGCAGGCCACGGCCGCGGCCAAAGACGCCGCGGCGCGCAACATTGCCGTCAGCGCCAACCTGCAACTGCAAACCGACCCTGAATTGAGCGTGCTGCTGGCGCAGTCTGCCGCGCAGCTTCAGCCCAATGTGCAGGCCGAAGACGCCCTGCGCCAGGCGCTGATCGCGTCTCCCATTCGCGCGGTCCTCTCCGGTTTCGAGGATGGTGTGGTCAAGGCCGTTTTCTCGCCCGATGGACGCTGGCTGGCGGCCGCGGACTACAACGGGTTGATCGGAATCTGGGATGCCGCCACGTTTCGCCATGTGGCCTGGCTGCGCGGTCACACGCCGCGCATCTTCGATCTGGCCTTCAGCCCGGACAGCCGTCTACTCGCCAGCGGCGGCGCCGGCGCGGTCGTGCGCCTGTGGGACGCGCCGGAGGGCGCGCTGCACGCGGAAATCGCCAACCTGGGCGGCGAGGTCTACCATGTCAATTTCAGCCCGGACGGCGCGCTGCTCGCCATTGCCAGCGGCAGCTACACCGGCTATGTGTGGGATGTGCAGGCCGGCGCCATGGCCCTGTTTCTCGAAGGGCACCGCAACGGCCTCATCACGGCGGTCTTTTCACCCGATGGCTCGGTCATCGCCACGACCAGCCAGGACAACACGGCGCGCCTGTGGGAGACAGCCTCCGGCCGGCCGCTCGCCATTCTGACCGGCCACGAGGCCGAAGTGACCGATGCCTCGTTCAGCGCCGACGGGCAGTGGCTGGCAACGGCCAGCTGGGACGATACGGCCCGCGTCTGGAAGCTGCCGGGCGGCGAGTTCTACCGTGAGTTGCGCGGCCACACCGAGCGCGTGCAGGGGGTCAGGCTCAGCGCGGACGGCCGCCGCGTCTTCACCGCGTCGAACGATGGCCGCGTCATCGTGTGGGATGCGGCCAGCGGGCAGCCGCAGGCCGAGCTGCGCCACGAGGATCGCATCACCACCCTGGAACTCAGCCCGGACGAGCGCCTACTGCTGACCACCAGCGCTGACCGCACGGCCGTGCTTTGGAACACGCGCACCTGGCAGCGTCTGACCACGCTGGTCGGCCATACCGCTGCGATCAACCGCAGTCAGTTCGACGCCAGCGGTCGCCTGGTCATCACCGCGGGTCAGGACGACACGGCGCGTGTGTGGACCGCCAACGCCGGGCAGTCCTTGCAGGTGTTGACCGAGATGCCGGCCACCGCGCCCGGGTGCGACGGTTCGTGCAACCCGGTGTGGAGCGCGGCCTTCAGCCCGGACGGCGGCCTTGTGGCGACGGCCAACGCCAATGGGACGGTTGGTCTGTGGAACGCGCTGAGCGGCGGCCGCCTGGCCCGCCTGGCCGGCCATGAGGGCGCAGTCTACCAGGCAGTCTTCAGTCCGGATGGGCAGCAGGTCCTCAGCGCCGGTCAAGATGGCAGCGTGCGTCTGTGGCCGGTCAACGGCGCGGGCGCACCGGTCACGTGGCGCGGGCACAGCGGCCCGGTCAACCGCGCGGTTTTCAGCGCGAACGGCAAGCGGGCGCTGACCACGAGCAACGATCAGACCGCGCTGGTGTGGGACGTCGCGAGCGGCCAGGTCATGGCAACGCTACGCGGTCACAGCGGCGCGGCGCTGGCCGGCGCGTTCAGCCCAGACGGGACGCGTGCGGTCACGGCCGGCGCGGACGGCAGCGCCATCATTTGGAATGTGGGCCGCGGCGAGGCGCAGATCACGCTCGGCGGGCACAGCGGCCTGGTCTATGACGCGGTTTTCAGCCCGGACGGCCGCCTGGTCGCCACCGCCAGCGCCGATGGCACGGCCCGCCTGTGGGATGCGAGCAGCGGGCAGCCGCAGGGCGCTCCGCTGGCGCACGAAGGCGCGGTCACGCACGCCCTGTTCAGCCCGGATGGCCGCTTCGTGCTCACCACCAGCCAGGATCAGACCGCGGCGCTGTGGGACGCGGCGAGCGGTC
>CAZCRC010000139.1:0-6001 GCA_964500995.1 uncultured Actinomycetes bacterium | reverse complement strand
TTGCCTCCGACGATCTCGATGATCAGGTGCCCATTGTCGCTGATCGAGGCGACATCACCCGGCAGGACGACGGTCATTGATTCGCGCTCTTCGATCAGGGCCGGCCCTGTTATGCGCTCGCCGCGGTGTAGTGCGTAGCGGTCGACAACACGCGCCTCGACGTAGCCGCCGGCCTGCCTGACCTGCACGTGGTCGGCCGGGTGGCGCCCGAGGACAAACTGCGACTGGTGACGGTCATGCAGCAGACCGGTCAGACCGTGGCCATGACCGGCGACGCCGTCAACGACGCTGCCGCGTTGAAGAAGGCCGACGTCGGTGTCGCCATGGGCAGCGGAAGCGACGTCACCAAACAGGCGGCCAACATGGTGCTGACCGACGACAACTTCGCCACGCTCGTGCACGCGATCGAACTGGGCCGCGACATCTACGGCAAGATCACGTCGCAACTGCGATACGTCATGGTCGGCCTGTTCGGCGTTCTGCTGGTCATGCTGGCCGCGAGTGCATTGGACATCAACCAGGGCCAGGCCCTGACCCCCATCATGTTGATCTTCGTGACGTTCCTGGTTGGCATCTTCCCCGCGATCGCGATCTCGACGGACACCGTCGAACCCGGGATCATGGACCGTCCCCCACGCGACCCGACAGCCACCATCCTCAACCGCGAGACGACACCGCGGTGGCTGCTGTTCGGAGCAGTCCAGGCAATCGCGATTCTGCTGCCGTTCTTCCTGCTGGACGAACGGTCGGCCGACGGGGGCCCGGGCGCCGGGCAGACCACGGCCTTCGCGGTAGCCGCGCTGAGCACGGTGTGGATCGCCGCCTGTGTGCGTCGGGATCTGCTGCCCGTCTGGGCCGGGCCACACTTCCCCTACTGGTGGTGGCTGCTGGTGCCGTTGGCACTCACGTGGTTCGCCATCAGCGACGACGGGATGCGCGATGCCCTCGGCACCCAGGATCTGACGGGCGACCAATGGCTGCTCGCGATCGGTTGCTCATTACTCGTGGTCGTTGTGATCGAGGTCAGCAAAGCCATCCGCCGCGCCGACACAGTCCGCCTGGAACAACGAGCCGCCACGCGACCGGCACCGCCGGAGGCCACCACCGGTGTCGAAGAACTCCTCGGCCCGCGCTGACTCGAGCCTCACGATTCGGAGGTGGGCTGCTCCGACGCAGTTTGCAGTCGGTAGCCGATACCGGGCTCGGTGATCAGGTAACGAGGATGGGCCGGATCGGGCTCCAGTTTGTGGCGCAACTGCGACACGTACACCCGAAGGTAGTGACCTTCACGTTCGTAGCCCTCACCCCACACCGCCCGAAGCAGATCAGCCCGCGGCACGAGAGCGCCGGCGTGCTGAACCAGCACCTGCAGGATGCGCCACTCCGTCGGCGTCACCCGGACCTGCGTGCCGCCGACGGCCACCGTCGCAGCCGCAAGATCGATCGTGAAGTCGGGGGTCGTGAACTCCGGCGACGCCTGACTTTCGGCGGGATTCGGTCCGCGCCGCGCGGCGGCCAAGATCCGCGCCACCAACTCGTCCATGCCGAATGGCTTGGTCACGTAGTCATCGGCACCGATGCTGAGCAGGGCGACCTTCTCGTGACTGTCGGCTCGGGCCGACAACACGATCACAGGCACCTGGGTCCAGCGACGCGCAGCCAACAGGACATCGGCGCCATCCATATCCGGCAGACCCAGGTCCAACACGACGACGTCCGGGCGCAACCGGCGCAGCACCGCCAAACCGTCCCCACCGGTCGCGGCGGTGTGGGTGTCGAATCCTCGCGCCCGCAGATTGATGAGTAGCGCCCGCGCCAGGGTCGGATCGTCCTCCACCACCAGCACAACTTTCCGTTCGCTGCTCATGCGGACTCCCCGGTTCCGGGCACAGCTGGGACCGTCACGACCATCGTCAATCCACCACCAGGGGTGTCCTCGGCCTCGATCTCGGCACCGATGCTGGCAGCCAGGCCACGGGCGACCGCGAGTCCGAGACCGACGCCACTGCCGGTGTCATCCAATCGCTGGAACGGCTCGAACATGCGGGTCTTAGCCCGATCCGGCACCCCGGCACCCCGATCGATCACCCGGATGGCCACCCGATCGGCAGGGACAGCACTCGCCGAGATCCGCACGAGTGCGTCCGGCTCGCTGTGCTGCAGGGCGTTGGCCAACAGGTTCGCCAGGATCCGTTCCAGAAGTGCCGCATCGGTGACCAGCAGCGGGAGCACTTCAGGTGTCTCGTCGCTGATCATGTCTGCCCCCAGACCCGCCGTGGCAGCCGTGATCACCTCGGCCAACGACGCCTCCGCCAGTTGCGGACGCAGTCCCCCCGCCTGCAGTCGGCTGAGGTCCAACAGGTTCAGCACCATCGACTCCAGTCGTCCAGTGCTGGCAAGGGCGTCAGCCACCAACTGATTCCGCTCGGAGTCCGGAAGGTCCAGTTGCGGATCGGCCAAGGTCTCCAGACTGGTCTTGAGCCCGGCCAACGGTGTTCGCAGATCATGCGACACGGCCTGCAGGAACGCCGTGCGGGTGGCATCGACCTCGCGCAGTCGTTGCGCGTCCGAGGCGCGGACGGCCAACCGGTTTCGTTCCAGGACCGCCGCAGTCTGTTGCGCGAACGCGTTGAGCAGTCGACGATCCGACGCCCGCAACGGCCGCCCGGTCAGAGCCAGCGTCAACCCTGGACCCGCTTCGACGACCACATCCGCATCATCCGGTGCGCGGGGGGCTTGCGCCCCGAACGCCTCGATCGCGCGTGGATCGCGCAACGGCTCGCCCGCGTCCCCCTCGAACAACGTCGCACCGGACATGCGGAACGTCTCGCACGCCTGTTCGAGGAGCCCACGGACACCGTCCTGCCTCGTCAGCACACCCGTCGACATGGCGGCCAGCACGGCGGCCTCGGCCTGACTGCGATTGGCGGCCTCGAGCCGTGCCGCGCTGCGATCGACGACCGCAGCCACTAGCACCCCCACCGTGACCAGAACCACCAGGGCGAAGGCGTTCTCCCCATCGGCGATGGTCCATCGCCCCACCGGGGGGGTGAAGAAGTAGTTCGCCAGGAATGCTGCGACGAAAGCGGTCAGGACAGCCGGCAGCACTCCCCCGATCAGCGACGAGGCCACCACTCCCAACAGGTAGGCGAGCAGGACCGTACTCAACGACAAACCATCGGACAATGGCAGCAATGCCAGCGTGACGAGCACCGGAATCGCGACCGCTGCACCCCACGCCAAACGTCGCCGAGTGTCGGTGATGCGGCGACGGTGGCGAGGTGCGCCGCGGCCAGCTCGCTCATGAGTGACGACGTGGACGTCGATCTCGTCGGAGTCCCGCACGATCATGTCAACGGTGTTCGGCAGCAACGACGAACGGAATCTGCCTCGCCGCGATGCCCCCACCACGATCTGGGTGGCGTTGACGGACCGGGCGAAGGTGAGGACTGCCGCTGGCACACTGTCGTCGACCACGGTATGGAACGAACCACCCAAGTCCTGGACCAGCCCACGGATCGCCGCCAGGTCCTGGGGCGGGGTTCCCGCAGTGCCATCACTGCGAACGACGTGAACCGCCAGCAACTCCCGGCCGGCGCTGCGGCCGGTGATCACAGCCGCTCGGCGCAACAGGGTTCCGCTCTCACTCCCCCCCGTGACCGCCACGACGATGCGCTGCTTGGAGGCCCAGGTCTGGTCGATCCCGTGCGCCTCCCGGTACCGATCGAGGCCCTCTTCGACCCGGTCGGCCACCCACAGCAGGGCCAACTCCCGAAGTGCGGTCAAGTTGCCCACCCGGAAGTAGTTGCCCAGGGCGGCATCGACCTTGTCGGCAGCGTAGATGTTGCCGTGCGCCATCCGTCGACGCAACGCTTCGGGGCTCATGTCCACCAGTTCGATCTGGTCTGCTGAGCGCACCACGGGATCGGGGACGGTTTCACGCTGCTTGATTCCGGTGATCGACTCCACCATGTCGTTGACGGATTCCAGGTGCTGGATGTTCACAGTGGAGATCACGTCGATGCCGGCGGCCAGGATCTCCTCGATGTCCTGCCACCGCTTCTCGTGGGGCGAGCCGGGGACATTCGTGTGAGCGAGTTCATCCACGAGTGCCACCTGCGGTCGCCGGGCGATGACCGCAGCAGTGTCCATCTCGGTGAACTCCGCCCCACGATGACCCGAGACGCGCCGGGGCACCACCTCAAGCTCCTGCGCCATCGCAGCCGTGTGAGTGCGACCGTGGGTCTCCAAGTACCCGATGACCACATCAGTGCCGCGCTGGGCGCGGCGTCGGCCCTCGCCGAGCATCGCGTACGTCTTACCGACCCCGGGTGCGGCGCCGAGGTAGATGCGCAGCCGACCACGTTGCATCGTTGCGCCCTCCTCATCGTGAGCCAGATGCCACCCATCGCCGCCAGGATGGCCCGGCCCTGCCGCGGGTCCCCCACCATCACACCGAACATCCGAGGCAGCGAGAACGGGATCAGGAGCAACAGAGAGATCTCGAACCAGTTCGTCACGGCCGTGGGATTCTCGAACGGATGTGCGGAGTTCGCATTGAAGAACCCACCGCCGTTCGTGCCGAGTTCTTTGATGGCCTCCTGACTGGCCACGGGACCACCAGGGATCGACTGAGTTCCACCGGCAAGCGTGGTGACGGCCTGGTCACCACTGAAGTTCTGGATGACCCCGCCCACCACCAGCACGAAGGCGGCGACGACGGACAGCGGCAACAGGATTCGCACCACGATCCGGGTCAGGTCGACCCAGAAACTCCCCAATCGGCTGGTGTCAGTCCGGGTCAGACCGCGCACCAGGGCCACCGCCACCGCGATGCCCACGGCGGCCGACAGGAAGTTCTGAACCGCGAGTGCCCCCGCCTGCGCCGCGTATCCGAGCGTCTCCCCGGAGTAGGACTGCCAGTTCGTGTTCGTGACGAAGCTGATGGCGGTGTTCATCGCCTGGAAGGACGGCATGTCGCCCCGATCCAGGGAATAGGGCAGCCAACTCTGCAGCCGCAACACGGCGAACACCAGCAGGATCGAGGCGATCGAGAACACGATCACCGACCGCAGGTACACCCCCCACCGCTGATCCCCTTGCGGGTCCACGCCGATCAGTCGATACACGCCACGTTCAACCCTGAGGTGCCGATCAGTCGACAGCGACCGTGCCAGATAGTCGCCCAGGGGCCGCTGGACCAGCAGCAGGATCACCACGAGCAGCAGGAATTGCCCTGCCGCGGCCATGAGGGGGGACATCACAGGTCCTCCGCCCGGATCAGGGCGTAGACCAAGTAGCCCAGCAGCAGGACACCGACCACGAGTCCGACGACGTCAGCCATGGCCCCGCCTCAGCGTTCACGCCGGTCGAGGGACCAGGCGATACCGAGTAGCAGGGCACCGATCAGGAGGATGAGGGCGAGGGAGATGGCGTCATTCACAACACCATCGGACTGCGGCGGCAGGTCCGCGACAAGGGGCCTTTACGGGTCCTTGACGCGGCTCGGATCACTCCGGCTTGGCCTGCTGCGATCCCGGTTGCGAGCCGAAGGCACTGCCGAGGCGCCCCATCGCCTGCGTGAGTTCCGCCGGCACCACCCATACCTTGTTCGCGGAACCCTCTGCCAAGGCCGGAAGTGCCTGCAGGTACTCGTACGCGAGGACCTCTTGATCGACCTGCGCCTCCTTGATCGCTGCGACGACCCGTTGGATGGACTCCGCCTGCGCCTCGGCACCCAGCACCTTGGCTTTGGCATCACCCTCTGCCGACAGGATCGCTGCTTCACGCGCACCTTGGGCCGTCAGGATGGCGGACTGCTTGGCTCCCTCTGCATTCAAGATGGCTGCCCGCTTGTCCCGCTCCGCCTTCATCTGCTTCTCCATGGATTCCTGCACGGACGGCGGCGGGTCGATGGACTTCAGTTCCACACGATTCACGCGGATCCCCCACTTGTTCGTCGCTTCGTCAAGGACACCGCGCAGGGCCATGTTGATCTCCT
>CAZCRC010000138.1:0-6024 GCA_964500995.1 uncultured Actinomycetes bacterium | reverse complement strand
AGACCGATTCGTGGCATCTGCCAACCTTCGCACGCTGAACGGCTGGTGCCACTACGGTCGGCGATGGACGGCGGGCCGCGTGGGCCGCTGGGTCAGGAGTCCCCATGTCATCGCCCCCGGCCGCGGAGTCTGTTCCGGACTCGACCACTCCGCCGCAGCGTTCCGTGGCGGGCCGGATCGCCGGCTACCCGTTGGTCACGATCCTGATCGGGTTCGTCCTGTTCCTGGTCGTTCTGCAGGCAATCGTGTTCGGCAACCTGACGCGACTGTTCATGCTGGTCGTGGGTGCCCCGTTGCCGCCACCCGAGGACACCGGGCTTCCCGCTGATCCCGATGCCCTCGCGGCGTACGGGTACGGCCAATTGGTATCGGCCGTCATCGTGGTGCCGATCGCGGTGTGGGTGTATCGGCAGATCATCGTGAAGTGGTGCGAGGGCCGGTCCTCGGTACCGGAACTGGCTGTGACGTCACACGCGAAGAAGTGGATCGCCATCGGTGCCCTGTTGTCGGCTGCAGTGATTGTGGTGGCATTGGTCGCCGTGGTCGTGGGGGGAGGCGCCATCACGGCTGCGCCGAACAACCTGCTGCTCGCAGGGTTGGCCAGTGCCGTGGGGATCTCGTTGTTCGCTGGCGTTGTCGAGGAGTTGTTCGCCCGGGGCACCCTGTACCGCATCTCGGAGCAGCATGTGGGGTCCCTCGTGGCGCTGCTCCTCACCGCAGTGATCTTCGGCGCCCAGCACGCGGACAACCCCAGCGCCACGGTGGCATCGACACTGGCGGTCGCGCTGGAGGGCGGAATCATGCTCGCGGCCGTGTACATGGTGGCCCGCACCCTGTGGGCCGTCTTCGCGGTGCATTTCGTGTGGAACTTCGGCCAGTCCGTGCTGGGGCTTCCCGTATCCGGCAACGAGACGATCGGCGCCCTGAAGTGGCAGTTGGCGGGCCCGGAGTGGCTGACGGGCGGTGTCTTCGGCATCGAGGTGTCCGGTGTGGCGCTGGCGGTGTGGACGATCGTGGCCGTGGTGCTGCTTGTCGTGGCCGCCCGGCAGGGACGCTGGCAGAGCTGGAGCGCCGCGCGCGATGCCGTCCGTTCCGGGGCCGGGAACCAGCCGGTCGGAATGGCTGCAACTTCCGCATGAGGGGTGGCTCGGCACCGACCCCTAGGCGTGGGATCGTAGTGCAGACGTCCCGACCCTGCTGAGGAGTGAGCCGTGCCCGACTTCCGACTGTCGTCCGAGCATGAAGACCTGCGCAAGACCGTGGAGCAGTTCGCCCACGACGTCGTGGCACCGGTGATCGGTGACTTCTACGAACGTCAGGAGTTCCCCTATGACATCGTGCGGCAGATGGCCGACATGGGCCTGTTCGGGCTGCCGTTCCCCGAGGAGTACGGCGGCATGGGCGGGGACTACTTCGCGCTGTGCCTGGCCATCGAGGAACTCGCCCGCGTCGACTCGTCCGTGGCGATCACGCTGGAGGCCGGAGTGTCGCTGGGCGCGATGCCGATCTACCGGTTCGGAACGGAGGAGCAGAAGCGGCAGTGGCTGCCGGAACTGACGTCGGGACGCATGCTCGGTGCGTTCGGGCTGACCGAGGCCAGCAGCGGCTCCGATGCCGGCGACATCTCGACCACGGCCGTACTGGAGGGGGACGAGTGGGTGATCAACGGGTCCAAGGCCTTCATCACCAACTCCGGCACCGATATCACCGGCTTGGTCACCGTCACCGCCCGCACCGGCAGCGACGATGCGGGACGTCCGGAGATCTCAGCCATCATCGTGCCCTCCGGGACCCCGGGGTTCACGGTGGCGCCCAAGTACTCCAAGGTCGGCTGGAACGCGTCGGACACGCATGAACTGTTCTTCGACGATGTGCGGGTGCCGCGAGCCAATCTGGTGGGGGAGCGGGGTCGTGGCTACGCGCAGTTCCTGCGGATCCTGGATGAGGGGCGCATCGCGATCGCCGCCCTGGCGGTGGGCCTGTCCCAGGGGTGCGTCGACGAGTGCGTGGACTACGCGAACACGCGGCAGGCATTCGGCCGTTCGATCGGGAGCAACCAGTCGATCGCCTTCAAGGTGGCGGACATGGAGGCCCGCACCCACGTCGGGCGGCTCGCCTACTACGAGGCGGGGGCCCGGCTCCTGGCCGGCGAGCCCTTCAAGCACCAGGCGGCGATCGCCAAACTGGTCACCACCGAGGACGCCGTCACGAATGCGCGTGAGGCGACCCAGATCTTCGGCGGCTACGGTTTCATGAACGAGTACCCGGTGGCCCGGTTCTGGCGGGACAGCAAGGTGCTCGAGGTCGGCGAGGGCACCAGTGAAGTTCAGCGAATGCTGATCGCCCGCCAACTCGGTGTCAGTTGACCGGGTCGACGGGCGATCGGGATCAGGCGCTCAGTGAGACCTGATCACTCGGACTTGGTGGTGGCCTCGTTCTCGGTCACCGTCGAGGTGGCCGTGCCGTCGGTCAGATCGATGACGGTGTCGTCATCGGCTCGGGGGGCCATGCCCCGCTTGACCAACTGCCGCCACAGCAACGGGAACAACCCCGCCGCCAGCAGGATCTTGAAGCCGTCGCCGAGCAGGAATGGGGTCATTCCCAGCTCGATGGCGCTCGCCCACGTGGCACCCAGGCTGAACTTCAGCCAGGTGACGCCGACGGTGTAGATGAGCACGTTGCCCAACACCATGGCGAGTGCGGTGTCCAGGGCGTTGCGGGTCCAGCCGCGCTCCGCGAGCCAGCCCACGAGGCCGGCTGCCGCGATGAAGCCGATGATGTAGCCGAACGAGGGCATCGCAAAGCCGCTGGAACCTTCGGCGAACCACGGCACCCCGACCAGTCCGACGATCGTGTACAGCAGCATCGACAAGATGCCCCGCACTGATCCGAGGGCGGCCCCGGCGAGCAACACGGCGAACGTCTGGCCGGTCAGTGGGACTGGCGTGAAGGGCAACGGGATCGCGATCTGCGCGAACACACCCACCATCACGGCGGCGCCAATGATCAGCATCGCGTCGCGAGCGATGGAACGGGGCAGGACGTCGGCCAGGACCCGGGGGGCCGGGGCGGTGACAGCCATCTGAACTCCAACTCAAATCAGCGCAGCCAGGGCTGCGATCGGTCCGGTGGACTCTCGACCACCCTAGGGTCCGAAACCACGACTGTGGGCCAGACTCGCCATTGCATTGTCGCGCTCGGTCACAGTTGGGTCCGACCGGTTCGGCCGTTGTATGAATCACATTCGCGTCAGCTCACCCCGGTGCGTGCTGCCATCTCAGTGATCTGCTCCCTGACCAGGTCGGGGTGTTCGAGCGGCAGAAAGTGGCCGCCGGGGACCACTGTGGCGTCGATTCCGGCTTCGCGAGCTACGGCGGCGACTGTTTGCCAGGCGGTCAACGGATCCTGCCGACCGGTCAGGAAGGACACCGGACACGGGACCTCTGTGATGACCGGCCCGGGGGATCGGGACGCCTGCTCTGCCAGCCGCAGGTACCAGGACGGGTCGTGATCCAGGTAGGCGCGCAGGACTTCGACGGCGACGTCGTCGCTGACCCGGTCAGACAGCAGTCCACCTGTCCGCAGCAGCGCAACGGTGGCGGCATTGGCCGGAACGACATTCACGACGTCCAGCAACACTTCGGGCAGTGAGCGTGCGGCCTGCAGGCCCAGAGTGCGCGCGGGTTGGGCGAGCGACTCCACCACGCCGCGCAGACCGGCCGGGGCTTGCGGCACGCCGCTGATCGCCACAATCCCGGCGACCAGGTCCGACTGCCCCACTGCGAGCTCACATGCCACGGCGACTCCGACGGACCACCCGACGACAACCGCCCGTTCCAAGTCGAAGTGTTGCGCCACGCGTGCGGCATCGTCGGCGTAGTCGCCGACCAGGGTTGCGGACTCGTCCAGCGGTCGGCCGGATCCGCCGGTGCCGCGGTGGTGGAATCCCACCACCCGCAGGCCGCAGTCGCTGGAGTCGTACAGACCCGGCCACACCTGGGCCGGGGCGCCCAATCCCGAGCAGATCAGGACGGGGACGCCCCGAGTGGCCCCGTTCGTCCACGCTCGGACCACGACCTCGTCGTCAGCGAACACGTCCGCCTCGGTGTAGCCCACACGCGCATCATGCCGCCTGCGGTAACACTTCGGACACGTTCCTCGCCGACTCCCGTCATCGTGGTTGCTGCGCTAGGCTGACGGGGTGCCGCTGGGGAGTGTCATGACAACTGGATACGTCCGACAGTAGTGGCCGGACACACCTTCGTGAGGACGCCGGGGAAGGCGAATCTCGATGCGAAGGAGGCCATCATGTCGAGCGCTGCGGTGCCGAGGCACCCCTCAGACACCATGCCCACGCGGGGCGTGGTGTTCATCCACGCCTGCCCGCGGGCGTTGAGTCCGCATGTGGAGTGGGCCATCGCCCAAGTGCTGGGCATCGACGTTTCCATCGAATGGACCGGTCAACCAGTGGCGCCGGGGTCCGTGCGCGGCGAACTGTCGTGGCAAGCCGCGGCAGGAACCGGGGCGGCCCTCGCCAGCGCCCTGGTCGGGTTCGCGCCGCTGCGCTACGAAGTCACCGAGGAACCCACCGCCGGACGCGAGGGCGAACGGTTCGCCGTCACCCCGAGTCTGGGGATGTTCCGGTCCACGATCGGGATCCACGGCGACATGATGCTCAGCGAGGACCGGGTGCGCAGCGCCATGGCCGAGTCCGAATCGCCCGACGAACTCCTGACCCGACTGCGGCACCTGCTCGGTGCGGAATGGGACCAGGAGTTGGAACCGTTCCGGTACGCGGGCGAAGGTGCCAGCGTCCGATGGCTGCACCAGGTGGGCTGACCCACCGGCTTGTCAGCCCAGACCGGTTCCGACCAGCGAACCCAGGACGAACGTCACGGCCGCGGCCCCGGCCCCGACAGCGAACTGGCGCAGCGCCGCCTTGGTGATCCCGAGTCCGGACAGCCGTCCGACCACGCCACCCACCAGCAGCAGTGCGAGGCTGGCGAAGATCACCGCCAGGATCAGCGCTGTGGTTCCCCCGGTGATCAGGTAGGGGATCACCGGCACGACGGCACCGACGGCGAAAGCCGCGAAACTGGAGGCGGCCACCTTGACCGGTGACCCCAGGTCGCCGGGGTCCAGGCCGAGTTCCTCGCGAGCCAGGGTGTCAAGAGCCACCTCGGGGTCGGCCATGATGCGTTCGGCAGCTTGCCGGGCGGTGTCCTTGTCGAGGCCCTTGGCGCGGTAGATGAGTTCGAGTTCCCGTTGTTCCTCGAGCGGCTTCTCGCGCAGTTCGGCGGCTTCCATGGCGATCTCACGGCGGAAGATGTCCTTCTGGCTGGCCACCGAGACGTACTCACCGGCGGCCATCGAGAATGCGCCGGCAAGCAGTCCTGCGACGCCCGCGAGCAGCACCGTCCCCTGCGCCTGGCCGGAGCCGGCGAACCCCATCACCAGCGCGGTGTTGGAGACGAGCCCGTCACTGGCGCCGAATACCGCGGCACGCAGCGACCCGGACTTGTCGGTCCGGTGCCACGGCTCCGCCGCGTTCAGGGTCGACCGGACATCGTCCATGGTGCGCGCAGGTGGAGCGGGCGCGGCCGTGGCGGAGACCGAGTCGGCCATGGCGTCGGGGGTGGCGGCCTCAGCGGAACGCAGGCGGTTCAACACCTGCTCGTGGACCCGTTCGTCGTCAGCCATGCCTGCGGCCGCATCGGGTTCGTTGTCGTAGATCCCCTGGGCGTCGCGCTCGGCCTGCTCCAGGTCAGGCAGAACGACGTCCAGCGACAAGCGACGGGCTCGATCCAGCAGTTCTTGGTCGTCGGGAGCCACGCCGGCATCGTCTGCCGGCGGCGTGCCGCCCTTCTCGATGATGAGATTCGCCCAATGGTCGGCGTGCCGTTGTTCGATGTCAGCGAGTTCGAGCAGCGCTTCGCGTCGATCGCCGGTGGTCAGTTCCGCGAGCGCCCGGTACATGTTCCGGGCGGCGCGTTCCGAGGACAGGTAGGACAGGTAACGATCGGT
>CAZCRC010000137.1:0-6043 GCA_964500995.1 uncultured Actinomycetes bacterium | reverse complement strand
GCTCCGCTCCCAGTGATCGCGGGCCTTGTCATCGCGCGGCGCTTCGGGGATCAGCATGAAATCCTCGACCAGGGTGCGATCGTGCCCCTGCGGCCAAAGCGCCATGACGTTGATGTAATCCGGGCTGATGACGAGGACAGTGGCCGGGAACAGCTGATAGGCAAAGGTCCCGATCCGGCGCAGCGCGGCCATGTCGGTCAGGTCAATTCCGTCCAGCTCGGCCGCGCGGGCGACCAGGCTGCGCTGGTGCGGCCCGATCTGGTCACCGCTGGTGATCCCGTCCTTGAAGAACGGGCCGATAGTCGCCGCATGAAGCCGGGCGACGTGATAGCTCTCGAGGAAGGCATCCATGATCAGCTTCCAGTTCGAAGCAACATCATGGGTCCGCCGCGCGAACAGGTGCAGATCGCGCATGGCAAAGGCATCGAAATCGGCGCCAAGGGTGATTGCATCACCGAAATCGGCCTCTCCCTGCGGTGCATACCAGATCAGCCCGCCTGCCTCGCAACTGGGCAATTCGGCCAGGCCATAGCCGGCCTTGTCGAGGCCCGGAAAGGTATCGGGCCGGGGCAGGGCGAGCAGCCGGCCGTCGGTGGCATAGGACCAGGCGTGATAGGGGCACGTCAGCCGCTTGCCGCATTGCACGTCCTGCCCTTCGACCAGCCGGGTGCCGCGATGCTTGCAGACGTTGAGGAAAACATGGACCGCGCCATCGCCATCGCGGGTAATCAGCAGCGGCCGCCCGGTGGCATCATGCGGTACGGCCATGTTCGGCTCTGGTAGCAGCGCCGAAGGGCAGAGTACTTGCGGCAGCCTGCCGAACAGCGCCGCCTGTTCCCGCGCCCAATGCGCCGGATCGGTATAGACGCTGGCGGGCACCGAGGAGATGCCGCTCGCGGGCCGGGCGCAGCCATCGGCAATGGCCCGCGCCAGGGCAAGCTGGCCGGGGGTTGGGCTGCTGCCCGGTATTGTGGATGCGGTTGCCATCAAGGCTAGGAATAGACCCAAACCGCGCTAGTGTCGCAAGCGATTTTGGTGGGGAGCGTTTGAATGTCGGTCGATCTGATCCGGTTTGTGATCTTTGTCGGGGTCTTGCTGGGCCTTGGCTTGCTGGCGACCCGCATCCCGTCGTTCCGGCCCTATCTGCGCAAGAACCCGCTGATCACCTTCTTGCTAGGCATCTCCAGCGGCTTTCCGCTGACCCTGCTGGTGGCAACGATGACCTTCTGGCTCGCCAAGGTCGGGATCGATACGGCCACAATCGGCTTTGCCGTTGCGCTGGGCACGCCCTATACGATCAAGTTCCTCTGGGCGCCGCTGGTCGACAAGCTGCCGATCCCGGTTCTGACCCGCCTGTTCGGACAGCGCCGCAGCTGGCTTTACTTGGTTCAGGCGCTGTTGTTCGTTTCGATCTGGAAACTGGGGGCCAGCGACCCGCAGCCGGGCCACCTGGGGCCCTTCGTGTTCTGGGCGGTAGTCACGGCCTTCCTGTCGGCCACGCAGGACATCGTGATCGATGCCTATCGTATCGAAATTCTTGAAGAGGATGAATTTGCCCACGGCACGGCCACCAACCAGTTCGGCTATCGCACCGGCAACCTGATCGCCGGGGCAGGCACGGTCTATCTGGCCTCGGCCGAAGGGCTCGGGCTCGGCTGGGCCATGGGCTATGGGCTCACCGCCTTTGCGATCATCCCGGCCATCATCGGCTCGCTGATCGCCGGGCCGGGCAAATATGTTGATCGCTTTGCCCAGGCCAAGGGTATCAGCGCCGGGCAGTGGCTGCTGGAAACCGTGGTCAATCCGTTCCGCGAATTTCTGGGTCGCCATGGCGCCTTCCTGATCCTGGGCTTCGTGCTGATCTACAAGGTCGGCGATGCCATGGGGCAGACCATGCTCGCGCCGATGATCGTGGATCTGGGCTTTGCCGATCTCGACTATGTTTCGGCCAACAAGCTGTGGGGCTTCGGCGCGCTGATCCTCGGTTCGGCGCTGGGGGCACCGTTCATCCTCTGGCTGGGCATGGGGCGGGCGCTGCTGATCTCGGGCCTGCTGATGATGTTCTCGAACGTGATGTTCATGGTGCTGTCGCTCAGCGGCAACAATTACTGGATGCTGGTGGCCGCGATCGGAACCGAAAACGTAACCAGCGGGATCGGCCTGACGGTCTTTGCAACCTATCTCTCGGGCCTTTCCAGCCTGGCCTATACGGCCACCCAGTTCGCGCTGCTGTCATCCTTCGCGGCCTTTGGGCGAACCTGGTTGGCCTCGCCCGCCGGGGTGATTGCCGAAAAGCTTGGCTGGACCTGGTTCTGGGGCTTCACGATTATCGCCGCCGTGCCGGGCATGCTGTTGTTGTGGGTGCTGTGGAACAAGGGCTACCTGGTCCAGTCAATCCGCCAGCCCAGCGCCGAGGATGATGGGCCGGGAGCCGCGGCCAAGGGTTAGTCCGGCAGTTCGCCGTTCAGCCGTAGCACTTCGCCGGAGAGGTAAAGCGAGCCGGCAATCAGCACCGGCAGGCCATCCTGCGGCAGCGCGGCGAGCGCGGCTGGCACGTCAGCATAAGCAACCGCGCTGGGTCCAAACGCCTCGGCCGGGTGCCACTCATGCGTCGGCACGGGAACGGCAGCGATCGTCGCGGCATTCGCGGCGAGCGGTCCGGTCAGCGCTGCCGGATCCTTATTGGCCAGCATGCCGATAATCAGGTGGAAGCGCCGATCCTGAAAGTGCTGCGCCAGCGCTGCGCCGGCCGAGGGATTGTGCCCGCCATCCAGCCAGACCTCGCGCGAGCCGATCAGCGGGCCAGCTTTCAGCCGTTGCAAGCGCGCGGGCCAGTTCGCGGCGACCAAACCGGTGCGGATCGAAGCCTCGGATACGGTCAGCGCATTCTGGTGGCGCAGCATGGCAACCGCCAGTGCAGCATTGTCGGCCTGGTGCGGGCCAGCCATGGTCGGCAGTGGCAGGTCAAGCGTGCCGTGCTTGTCGCGATAGATGATCCCGCTGCCCACTTCGGCAAACCAGTCCAGCCCGCGCAGGGCAGGGCGCGCGCCAGCCCGCATGGCCTGGTCCAGCACGGCCTTGGTCATCCCGGTATCGTATTGCTGCGTCACCAGCGGCACGCCGGGCTTGGCGATCCCGGCCTTTTCGAAGGCGATCCGTTCCAGCGGCACCTGCGGCACGCCATCCTCCGGCGCTAGCAGGAAGCGTTCGTGATCCAGCCCCAGCGCGGCGATCCCGCAGACGGCCGGCTGCTCCAGCACGTTGGTGGCGTCAAAGCGGCCACCCAGACCCACCTCAACCACGCAGACATCGGCCGGAACCCGCGCGAATTCGGCAAAGGCGGCGGCGATGGTCACTTCAAAGAAGCTGGGGTTGAGGTCGGCGCCCAGGTCGAGCACCTCGGCCAGCACATCGGCCAGCCGGTCATCCTCGATCAGCTGCCCCGCCAGGCGGATCCGCTCGTTATAGCGGACCAGGTGCGGGCTGATCGTGGCGTGGACCTTGTATCCCTCAGCCTCCAGCATCGTGCGCAGGAACGCACAGGTGCTGCCCTTGCCATTGGTCCCGGCGACGTGGAACACGGGCGGCAGGCGCTTGTGCGGATCGCCCAGCCGGGCGAGCAGGGCACGGATAGTTTCCAGCCCCAGGCGGCCCTCGGGCACAGAAAGCGCGCCCAGCCGGTCAAGCTGGGCCTGGACGCGTGGATGTTCGGACGTGGCGAAGTCGCGCACCGGGATCAGGCCGCCTTGCTGGCCCCCAGGTAATCGAGCACCAGCGCCAGCTGTGCCTTCAGGTCACGCCGGTGGACCACCATGTCGACCATGCCGTGTTCGTGCAGGTATTCGGCGCGCTGGAAGCCTTCGGGCAGCTTTTCGCGGATCGTGTCCTGGATCACGCGCTGGCCGGCAAAGCCGATCAGGCAGCCCGGCTCGGCAATCTGGATGTCACCCAGCATGGCGTAGCTGGCGGTGACGCCGCCCGTGGTCGGGTCGGTCAGCACGACGATATAGGGCAGGCCCGCGGCGTTGAGGCGGCGCACGGCCACGGTCGTCTTGGGCATCTGCATCAGGCTGAGGATGCCTTCCTGCATGCGCGCGCCACCCGCGGCGGTGCAGATCACATAGGCGCACTTTTCCTTGAGCGCCTTGTCCGCCCCAGCCACGAAAGCCGCGCCCACGGCCATGCCCATCGATCCGCCCATAAAGGCAAAGTCCTGGACACCCAGCACCACCTTCTTGCCCTCGATCGTGCCAAGCGCGTTGGTCAGGGCATCTGGGTGCGGGTTGGCAGCACGGGCGGCCTTGAGCCGGTCCGGATACTTCTTCGAATCCTTGAACTTCAGCGGGTCTTCCTTGACCTTGGGTGAAGGCAGAACCGTGAAAGTCGGATCGAGCAGCTGGGCAAACCGCGCGTCGGCGCCGATGCGGCCGTGATGATCACAGCGCGGGCAGACGTTCAGGTTTTCCTCGTACTCCTTGGTGAACAGCATTTCGCTGCACGAAGGGCATTTGATCCAGAGGTTATCCGGGGTGTCGCGCTTGTCCTGAAAGGGCAGCGCTTTGCGAACGCGATCGAGCCAGCTCATGCGCCGGTCCTAGCCGAATGGACCGCCGCCGCCAATGCCGCGGTCAATTCCTGCACAGGTCCGGCAGCATTCGCGCCATGCTCGCCGACAAGATCGACCAGTGCCGAGCCGACCACCACGCCGTCCGCGACCTTGGCAAAGGCGGCGGCCTGTTCCGGGGTGCGCACGCCAAAGCCCACGGCAACCGGGATATCCGATGCGGCCTTGATCCGAGCCACGGCCTCGGCCACGCCGCCGACTGCGGCCTGCTGCATGCCGGTGATCCCGGCAACCGAGACATAGTAGAGGAAACCGGAAGAGCCCTCCAGCACCGCCGGCAGTCGGGCTGCATCGGTGGTGGGGGTGGCCAGCCGGATCAGCGAAATGCCCTTGGCGCGGAGCGCCGGGCCAAGTTCGGGGTCTTCCTCGGGCGGAATGTCAACGCAGATCACGCCGTCGACCCCGGCCTGGGCGCAGGCATCGGCGAACCAGTCTGCGCCGCGAATGGTCATCGGGTTGGCATAGCCCATCAGCACCAGCGGCACTGCGGGATGGCGTGCGCGGAAATCAGCGGCAATCTTCAGGATATCGGCGGTGCGGGTGCCAGCGCCGAGCGAACGGAGGTTGGCCTTCTGGATCGCCGGGCCATCGGCCATCGGATCGGTGAAGGGCATGCCCAGCTCGATCACGTCGGCCCCGCCGGCCACCAGCGCATCGAGGATCGCGGGCGTCGAGGCAGGCGTCGGATCGCCCCCGGTGACGAAAGTGACGAGGGCCGGGCAGCCCTTGGCAAAGGCGGCGGAAAGGCGGCTCACAGCGAGACCCCCAGATGTTCCGCGACCGAGAAGATGTCTTTGTCGCCGCGCCCGCAGAGGTTAACCAAAATGATCTGGTCCTCGCTCATGGTCGGGGCCACCTTGGCAACCGCGGCAATCGCGTGGCTGGGCTCCAGCGCGGGGATGATCCCCTCGGTCCGGCAGAGCAGCTGGAAGCCTTCGAGCGCTTCGGTATCGGTCACGCTGGTGTAATCGACCCGGCCGATCTCCTTGAGCCAGGAATGCTCCGGCCCGATGCCCGGATAGTCCAGCCCGGCGCTGATTGAGTGGCCTTCGGTGATCTGGCCGTCCGCATCCTGCAACAGGTAGGTCTTGTTGCCGTGGAGGATGCCGGGCCGCCCGCCCGCCAGCGATGCGGCATGTCCCTTGTCGAGCCCGTGACCCGCCGCCTCAACGCCGAGCATCTTGACCGACGGATCATCGAGGAAGGGATGGAACAGGCCAATTGCATTGCTGCCCCCGCCAATCGCCGCAACCAGCAGGTCGGGCAGCTTGCCGGTGCGGGCCAGCATCTGGGTCCGGGCTTCCTTGCCGATCACCGATTGGAAATCGCGGACCAGCTCCGGATAGGGGTGCGGCCCGGCCGCCGTGCCGATGATGTAGAAGGTGTCGTGGACGTTGGCGACCCAGTCGCGCAGCGCCT
>CAZCRC010000136.1:0-6065 GCA_964500995.1 uncultured Actinomycetes bacterium | reverse complement strand
TGCTGGTGTCCGCGCTGGCCCTGACCGGATGCCTCAATCTCGAGGTCGACACGTCCGTGTCTGCGACGGGAACCTTCACGGGGGACATGACGACGACCTTCGACCGGCAGACCGTGGGGGAGTTCGGAGTCACTGATCTGTCGCAGGCACAGGAGGAGTTGGGGGCCCCCGACGCGACGGGCGAGAACGTGTCCGTGCAGTGGTCGGAGACGGACGCGGCATTCGTCCAGACGGTGTCGTTCACCGACGCCACCCCTGCGCAGATCGAGGCGGCAACCACCAGTTCGACCGAGTCGACAGGTCCGGAGGGAACGTCGCAGTCGATGACGGCCATGACCTTCCCCCTCACCGCCGAAGCCTCCGGGGACACCATGATGGTGTCTCTGAGCGACGACGCCGAGTCAGCCGGGTCTCAGGCGGGCCTGGCCGAGGGACAGAGCGCCAAAGAGGCAGCGCGCATCGGCCGGATGCTCTTCGGGGACTCCTCCCTCACGATCGAGGTCACCATGCCTGGTCCGATCACGGACGTCACGGGTGCCATCCCGAAGGCGGCAAAGACGAACCCGGACATCGTGGTCGCGCAGCCAGACCCGACCCGGTTCGAGTTCGGTGCATCGTTCGTGGCGTTGGGCGTGTTGGCGGAATCAGCCGGCGACGGCGATGGTCTGGTGATCACCTCGTCGATCGATCCCGCACTCGCGAACAGCGCCACAGGCTCCGCGTCACCCAGCAACTCGCAGTCGGAGCAGATGGAGGCGGGAGCGGGCTTGGGGCCGCTGCTGTGGGTAGCCGCAGCCGTCGTCCTCATCCTGATCGCGTTGGGGGTCGCAGTTGGGCTGTCGCGACGGTCCCGCAATCAGGGATGACCGTGGCCAGTGACGCGCGGGCGCTACCTGACTTGGTGCACGCGGGGTGGGTCCCGATCCTGCGCCCGGTGGCCGACCGAATTGCGGCGATGGGGGAGTTCCTCCGCGCCGAGATCGCCGAGGGTCGGGGCTACCTGCCGCCCGGCGACCGGGTCCTGCGAGCGTTCAGCCGTGATCCCGCCGACGTGCGCGTCCTGATCCTGGGGCAGGATCCGTACCCGACACCCGGACATGCGGTCGGGCTGTCGTTCAGTGTCGCGCCCGACGTCCGGCCCCTGCCCCGGAGCCTGACGAACATCTTCCGCGAGTACCACGACGACTTGGGATTCCCGGCGCCTGCCACGGGGGACCTTGGCCCCTGGTTCGAGCGAGGGGTGCTCCTGCTCAACCGGGTTCTCACCGTGCAGCCGGGGCAGCCCGGGTCGCATCGGGGCAAAGGCTGGGAGGACGTGACAGCGGCAGCGGTACGCGGACTGGTCCAACGAGACTCCGCGCTCGTGGCGGTGCTCTGGGGACGCGACGCCGCGACCGCTCGACCGCTCTTGGGCGACATCCCCGTGATCGCGTCCGCTCATCCCAGTCCCTTGTCGGCGGATCGTGGCTTCTTCGGGTCCCGCCCGTTCTCGCGCGCTAACGCCGCGTTGGTCCGTGCTGGTGCGGATCCGATCGATTGGCGGTTGCCGTGACCGCTCCCACGTCGTTCCTCGGAACCCCCGCGACCGCTCCCGGTCCGTTGGGACCCGAGATGATGCGAAGCATCCGAGCGATCCGCTCGGACCCCTTGGGGTTCTTGGGGCACATGCGAGACCGCTACGGCGACGTGGTGCAGTTTCCGATTCCGCGACCACCGACCTACCTGGTGGGAAGTATGCCCGGCGTTCAGCAGGTCTTGGTCCAGCGTCCGGGCGGCTACGACAAGGACACGATCCAATACCGGTCACTGGCCCTGGTCACCGGCGAGGGACTCCTGGTGGCGCAGGACCAGGCGTGGCGGCAGCAGCGCCCGGTCGTGCAACCGGCCTTCCACCATTCCTTCCTGCCCGATGTCGCGCAGGTTGTTCGCGAGGAGTCGCAGGTGCTTGCGGCGCGATGGTCGCTCGCGGGCGACGGGGCCGTCGTGGATATCGAGGCCGCGATGATGGAACTGACTCTGCGCGTCGTGGGGCGCACACTCTTCGGCGACGACCTGCGCGGGTCGACGGCGGCATTGGCTGACGCCACTCTCGCTGCGTTGGCAGTGGTGATCAAACGTTCCCGGGTCCCGGTGGCCTTTCCACAGTCCTGGCCGACACCAGCGAACCGCCGCCTCGCAGGGGCACTGCGTGAACTCAATGGGGCCGTGGATCGGCTGGTCGCGTTGCGCGCTGACCGCCCGGCGGACAGTCGACTGCTCATCGATCTGTTGCTCGACCAGCCCGGGTGGACCGCTGCTCAAGTGCGCGACCAGGTGGTGACGTTCCTCGTCGCGGGGCACGAGACCGCAGCCAGCGCGCTGACGTGGGCGCTGTACCTGCTGGCCAGCCACCCGGCCGAGCAGGAACTCCTCGCCGCCACACCCGAGATCGACATCGCGCGAGCCGTCGCCGAAGAGACCCTGCGGCTGTACCCGCCGGCGTGGGTGATCAGCCGCGCGGGGACCCGACCAGACGTCATCGACGGTCACGACATCCCTGCGGGCGCCCTCGTGATCACCAGCCCCTACCTGATCCATCGTGATCCCCGCTATTGGCCCGACCCTGAGGTCTTTCGGCCTGAGCGGTTCCGGAACCGGCTGACGACCACGCAGCGACTGGCGTACCTGCCGTTCGGGATGGGACCCCGGTTGTGCATCGGCAGGGACTTCGCGCGGTGGGAGATGGTCGAGGTGCTTGCCACCCTGGCACCTCGGTTCCGGTTCGCGGACGTGGGCCAGACCCCGACGCTGCTTCCGTCGGTCACGCTTCGTCCGGCGCAAGGGATGATGCTGCGGATCAGCGCCCGACGTTGACGTACTCGACCAGGGCGTTTCGCTCATCCTCGAGTTCACCCAGTCGGCTCTTCACGACATCGCCGATACTCACAATGCCCAGCATGACCTGATCCTCGTCGAGCACGGGAACGTGCCGCACCCGGGAAGTCGTCATCAGACCCATAAGGTCGGCGGTGGTGGCGGTCGGCGGTGCACACGTCACGGTGGGCGTCATGATCGTGCTGACCGGCTGGTCGAGCGCGGCCGCACCGGCGGCCGCCAGGTGACGCACGACGTCGCGCTCGGACACGATCCCCGCCACAGTCCGGGAGTCCTCGGACACCACCAGGGCGCCGATGTTGAGTTCCGCCAGTCGCGCGACGAGGTCAGCGACCGGGGCGTCCGGACTGATCGTCTCGACAGCACTGCCCTTTTTCTGGATCACATGTTCGAGTTTCATGGCGATCACCCCTTCTTGGCCGAAGGTTACTCAGAGGCGGGTGTCGGGCGCAGCACTCTCAACGCGACTTCATGCAAATGTCCGTTCGTGCTCACGGCACAGTGGCCGGTGAGTGCCGCGGTACCGTCGAACGCGGTGATGGTGCCGCCGCTCTCTTCGACGATCGGAACCAGTGCAGCCATGTCCCACGGGGCGAGCGCCGGTTCTGCGGCGATATCGACCGCTCCCTCGGCCACGAACACGTGTGACAGGAAGTCGCCGTAGGCGCGGGCACGCCAGGTGTCCTCAATGAGGGTTCGAAGTCCGGCCGTGGCACCACGGACATCCCAGTACTCCTCGTCGGAGAACGAGAAGGACGCGTCGGCCAGTGTGTTCACGCTACTGACGTGCAGCGGTCGAACGCTGCCATCGACGTCACGGGTGTGGGCGCCCTGACCCCGGGCCGCCCACCAACGGCGTCCCAGCGCTGGAGCCGAGGCGACCCCCACGACCAGTTCCCCGCGATCCTCCAGGGCGATCAGGGTGCACCACACGGGCACCCCGCGCAGGTAGTTCTTCGTGCCGTCGATCGGGTCGATGATCCAGCGGCGTTGTGCGTCCGTGTCAGCGGTGCCGAACTCCTCACCGAGGAGCCCATCGTCGGGTCGCTCCGTGGCCAGCATGCTCCGGATCGTCTCCTCGCATGCCTTGTCGGCCTCGGTGACCGGTGACGTGTCGGCTTTCGTCTCGACTGCCAGGTCTGCGGCGAGGAACCGGGACATCGTGACGGCGTCCGCGGCGTCCGCGATCGCCAGGGCCAACTGCAGGTCGTCGTTCCAGTCGGTCGTCATGCGCTGGTCGCCGCCTGGCCGTATCCGACAAGGAACAGGACTTGAGTCAGGAGCGCCCGCTGTAGTTCGGCGAGGTCGATCGACTCGTTGGGCGCGTGAATCCGAGCGAGGGGATCCTGGGCGCCGGTTCCGATGACCTCGAGGTCGGGGAACGCCTCGATCAGGTTGGCCACGAACGGGACCGCGCCACCGGCGCCCTGCTCGGTGGGCTCCCTGCCGTAGGCCGCGATCATGGCCGTGCGGAACGTGTTGTAGGCGGGGCCGCCGGTGCGCACGAGTGTGCCGCTGGCGGGATCCCCGGCGTCGAAGTGCGCCTCGATGCCCCACGGGGAGTGCTCCGACAGGTGGCGTGCGAGTGCCTCAGTGGCTTCATCCGGATCGACGTCCGGCGGAATCCGGACGCTGATCTTGGCTCGAGCTTCGGGGATGATCGCGTTCGGCGCGGTCGCCACCGGGGGCGCATCGAGCCCGACCACGGTGACGGACGGCTGGGAGTACAACCGTGAGGCGATCGAGCCTGAACCGACGAGCGGGACATCCGGTAACACCCCCGCGAGTTCCCGGAAGGCCTGCTCGGGGTACTCGGCCCCGGGCCATTCGGATCCGGGGATTCCCTCGATCGCACAGTTGCCCTGATCATCAGCCAGGGTCGCCAGCAGCCGGATCAGCACCATGAGCGCGTCGGGAGCCGGGCCACCGTACATTCCGCTGTGCCGCGGTTCTTCGAGTGTCTTGACCGACACCACGCCGTCCACGACGCCGCGCAGCGCGGTCGTGAACGTGGGTAGGCCGATCTCGACCGGGCCCACGTCCGCGATCACCGCAGCCGCGACATCGGCGAACTCCTCCGGTCGGGTGCTGGGCCACTCCTCGAAGTCGCCGCCGTACTCCTCTTCGCCCTCGAGGAGGATGCGTAAGGTCACCGGCGGTGCGCCCTCGAATGCGCGCACGCAGGCGATGTGGGTCACGACACCGGACTTGTCATCCGCAGCTCCGCGGCCATAGAGCCGCCCGTCACGCGCAGTGGGCTCGAAGGCGGGCGACTCCCACTTGTCGGGGTCGCCGCCGGGCTGTACGTCGTAGTGGGAGTACAGCAGCACGACCGGGCTGCCGGGAGGCCCGGGGATCTCGGCGCGCACCGCGGGGACTCCCGACTCCCCAGCGACCAACTCGACCTCGGCACCGGCATCCCGCAACAGGTCGGCGCACGCCTGGGCACAGGCGATCACCGGCGCCCGGTCGTAGTCGGGGAAGTTCACCGACGCGATGCGCACAAGGTTCTTCAGATCCTCGGTGACCTGCGGCATCATGGCGGCCACTCGCTCACGCCAGGCGGACTCGGTCAGGGGCTGCTCGATCGTCATGGCTCCACGCTAAAGCCCGAATCCGCGTGTTGCCCCGGGTGGCGCCGATGTGACTGCGCCCGCTTCTGGCACACTCGCGGAATGATCGCGTCCCAGTCCCTGCGATCCCCGATCGACGAAGTCGCCGGACTTCCGCTGCACCCCCTGGCGGTTCACGGGGCCGTGGTGCTGATCCCGTTGGCTGCGCTGGGTCTGTTGGTGATGGCGTCCAGCGGGGCCCGATCCAAGCGGTACAGCCCGCTGGTGGTGTTCGTCGCCGTGGTGGCCACCATCGCGGCGTTCGTGTCCGAGTGGAGTGGGCAGGAGTTGCGCGAGCAGGTCGCCAGCGGCCCGTCTGAGCACTTCCGCTACGGCGAATGGTTGCCGTGGGCCGCGGTCGCCACGTTGGTGATCGTCATCATCCTCGCGCTGATGGACCGGCAGGGCGGCGGCAAGCGCAACGCTGTGGGCACGATCGTGAGTCTGCTCGGGGTGGTCGTGGCTGTTGTCGCGATCGGTGGAACCGTGGTGGTGGGACACACCGGCGCGGAACTGGTCTGGGGCTAAGCCTCAATCCACCGCTGGGCGATGTTGGTGATCTTGGTTCCGCGTAGTTGA
>CAZCRC010000135.1:0-6093 GCA_964500995.1 uncultured Actinomycetes bacterium | reverse complement strand
GACTGGGCCATGGAACTGCTCAAGCGGGTCATCGAATGGGCCTTCAGCTTCCTGTTCAGCTGACCCGGCCCCGGTGCCGGGTGTCGCGGCGGTGGTTCGCGGCATCCGGCACGGGGCGTCGGGGTCAGTTGACCGCAGGTAGGCAGGAGGACGGGATGGTCACCCTCGAACTCGCGGTGGTCCTGCCCTTGCTGATCTCGCTGATAGTCGCCGGGACGATGCTGCTGGCCGCGGGCCACACGCAGGCGAGGTTGACCGACGCCGCGCGCGCAACGGCACGTGAACTCGCGCGGGGGGACAGCGTGGGGGAGGCTTTGGCGGCGGGGCAGCGAGTGGCGCCCGGTGCCGACCTGTCCGTGGTCCGTGCCGACGAGATCGTCGAGGTCGCGGCGCGGCTCGAGGTGCGTGGTCCCGGCCCGATCCTGAGTCGGTTGAGCAAGGTGCTGACGGCCACGGTGTCGACCAGGCGGGAGCGGACATGGTGAGCGACGAGCGCGGGGCAGCGGGATTGCTGCTGGTCGGTGGTGCCCTCGTTGCTGCTGCGGTGGTCGCCGCGGGTGCTCTTGTGGCGGGGGTGGTGGGGCACAGTCGGGTGGAGGCCGCTGCCGACATGGTGGCGCTCGCCGCGGCGGGGCAGTTGCTGCTGGATCCGCAACCGTGCGATACCGCGGCCAGGGTCGCGGGCGACAACGACGTTCACTTGGCGGGTTGCGACGTTGACGGACTGGCCGTCAGCGTGACGATCGAGGCGGATCTTCCTGCCGTGCTGGCCGAGGCCATGGGTGACCGCCGCGCGAGCGCTCGTGCGCGGGCCGAACTGGTTCCGCGTCCACACCCCTCATGACTCCGGGAGGACCCGCTCCTGGATCGAGGCCACTCCGAGCCAGTCGTGGGGGGCCCCGGCGAAACACCAGCCCAGTTTTGGGGCCTTCTTGCTGATCCACAGCGCCGGCACCCGACGGTCACCGCGGGAACTACCGGCCAAGGACCAGCAGTGGTTCGGTTGCAGCGTTGCGGGATCGCGTAGGAAAACGGCCAGACCTTCGCTGATGGTCAGCGGGCTGCGGCCTCGGGAGCGGATCACCGGGAGGGCATCTGCCGGTGGCCGTCCCCGGAACTCCGCCCCGGCGTCGAAGCCCACCACCAGGTACGGCCGATCCACCGGGACTGGCTCCACCGGGCGGAAACGATCCACATCGCCTGCTTCGAAGTTGTGGTCATAGATCCCAGAGGCGGTCTGGCCGGACAGCGTGAGCCGAGTGATGACGCGATCGGAGGCCGCGATCGGGTGGGGGACTACCAAGGTCACGTCCTGGCCCGCATCGGTGAAGCGAGTGGCTTGGTCCGCCAGCGACTCGAACTCGGCGGCGAACGAGTCCATCCGTCGCAGGAACGCGGGCCCGAGTTGCAGGGTTCGGTAGGTGGCGATCTGGTCGTCGAGAGTAGTCACGCCGCACTGCAACGGCGGCGAGGCCTGGTGTTATTCCCTGGATGCCGTTGGGGGGGCCGGGTCATCATCGCGACCGCGCACCGATCCGGCGTGGGCCACCAGGGTCGGGTCCTTTCGGACGGCGATGACACTGGCGACCGTGGTGATCGTGAGAACCACCAGGATGAACAGCAGCGAGAATGCGGTGCTCACCTCCGGAACCCCCGGCCAGATTCCGTGGGCCCAATGCAGGATCAGTTTGATCCCGATGAACACCAGGATGAGGGCCAACCCTGTCGACAGGTACACCAACCGATCGAGCAGTCCCTTGACCAGGAAGAACAGCGCCCGTAGTCCCAGCAGGGCGAACGCGTTGGCGACGAACACGATGTACGGCTCGCTGGTCACCCCGAACACGGCCGGGATCGAGTCCAGCGCGAACAGCAAGTCGGTGGTCCCGATGGCGATCAGTGCGATGAACAGCGGAGTGGCGACCAGGCGTCCGTCGATGCGGGTGAACAGGTGGCCGCCGTGGTACTCGTCGGTGGTCGGCAGGACTTTTCGGGCGCCGACCACGAGCAGGTTGTCGCTGACGTCCGGGTCTTCGTCGCGGTGTCGGTACAGCGCGAAACCGGTCCACACCAGCAGCAACCCGAACAGCAGGAACATGAACGAGAAATAGGCCAGCAAGGTCGCACCGATGGCGATGAAGATGGCGCGCAGTACAAGCGCCAGTGCGATGCCGATGATGAGCAGTTTCTGCTGGTGCTCGGGCGGCACCGCGAACGCAGCCATGATGATGACGAACACGAAGAGGTTGTCCACCGACAGCGTCTTCTCGACGATGTAGCCGGCGAAGTACTGTGCGCCGAACTCCCCACCGGCCCACCACGAGAACACGATGCCGAAGATGATCGCGACGCTGATGTAGAACACCGACCAGATGGCCGCCTCGCGGAAGCCCACCACATGCGGTTTCGCCATGGCGAGCCCGAGGTCGAGTACGAACAGGCCGATGATGACCGCCAGGGTGATGAGCCAGACGGTGGGCGTGATGTCGAGTGTCACCCCCGGAGTCTACGAGTGGGACCGAGTGGCTGCACCGCAACCCCTGATCGCCGCTTCAGTTGTCGACGATGCCGATCAAGGCGCGGAGCATGGCCTGCCCACCCACCTTGTCCAGTGGTTCGTTGCCGTTGCCGCATTTGGGAGATTGGACACAGCCCGGGCAGCCGCTGCGGCAGTCGCAGCTGCCGATGACGTCCCGGGTCGCGGTCAGCCACGCCTCGGCGACGTCGAAGCCCCGTCGGGCGAAGCCCGCGCCGCCTGGGTGGCCGTCGTACACGAAGACGGTCATCTCGCCGGTGTCGGGATGCTGGTCGGTGGATAGTCCCCCGATGTCCCAGCGATCGCACGGGGCGAGCGCCGGGAGCACCCCGATCGCGGCGTGTTCGGCGGCATGCGCCGCGCCCGGGACCTGGGGGTCGGTGATTCCGGCGGCCGCCAATGCCGCGTGGTCGAGTCGCCACCACATCGCCGTGGTGCGCAGGTGGGAAGGCGGCAGGGTCAGCGGTTCGCTGCCGATGACGCGACCCGTTCCCGCGTGGCGCTTCAGGAATCCCACGACCTGGCCGGTGACCTCGACGTCGCCGAAGTGCACAGTCCCGGCGCCCAGCGAGCGGCTCTCGTGCTCCGCGACGATATGTAGGTCGCTGACCGTCTGGGCCACAGTGGTGTAGCCGGGCCGGTCTCGCCGGACCACGGCGACTCCGGCGTCCTGGTCGAGGGACTCCACCACGTGGGTGACACCCAGATGGGTGTACACCGCGCCGGGATGCAGTTGCGCCGGTGCGGATGACCCGTCCATCGTGCCCATCACCCGACCCGTGCCGGATTCCACGATGGCCACCGGCTGGCTACAGCCGCGCAGGTCGGCGAACTGGTCGGCGCTGCGCCGTTCGACCCAGAACCACCGCTGGCCGCGCAGGCGGATCAGGCCGCGGGCCTGCAGTACCCCCAGGACCTCATCGGCCGCCGGGCCGAAGTCCGCCACAGCTTCGGCGGTCGTCAGTGGTTGTTCGGACACTGCGCACGCGACGTGTCCCAGCAGGACGTAGGGATTGTGGCGGTCCAGAACGGTCTGTTCCAGCGAAGCCCCGAAGATCCGTTCCGGGTGACTCACGTAGTACCGGTCCAGTGGATCCGCCTGGGCGCTGAGGAGTGCCACGGCGTGACTCCCTGCCCGTCCGGCACGCCCCAGTTGCTGCAGGAAGGACAGCCGGGTCCCGGGCCATCCGCACATCGCCACAGCATCCAGACCGACGATGTCCACGCCCAGTTCCAGTGCGTTCGTCGAGGCCACACATCGAAGGTCGCCACCGCGCAGGCGGCGTTCGATGTCGCGGCGTTCCTCGGGCAGCAGGCCACCGCGGTAGGCGGTCACTGCAGCGCCCGCGGTCGTGCGTTGACGGACGATCTCGGCCATGGCTTCGACTCCGGCGCGGGAGCGAACGAAGCCGACCGACTGGATCCCGGCGGTGACCCAGGCCGACAACGCGGCGGCCGTCTCGGCGAAGGCGCTGACCGGTTCGTCGATGAATCGGTCGTCGACTTCATCACCTGTGCGGGTGGACGTGTGCCGGTCTCGCGCCGGGTCGTGCAGGATCACGGTTCGCGGCCCACGCGCGGAGGAGTCCTGATCGATCGCGGCGATCTGATCGGCGGGTGTGCCCAGTAGTTGCGAGCCAGCCTCGGCGGGGTGGCCCAGTGTGGCCGAGCACACCACGAACGTGGGATCGGCCCCGGCAGCTCGGGCGAGCCGGCGCAGGCGGGTGACCACGGCTGCCACATTGGCGCCGAAGATGCCGCGGTACATGTGGCCCTCGTCCAAGATCACGAACCGCAGCCGTGCCAAGAACTGCCGCCACTGCGAATGGTGCGGAAGCACGGACCGGTGCAGCATGTCGGGGTTGGTGAGGATGAACCGACTCGATCGACGGATCCACGGTCGAGCGTCGCGATCGGTGTCGCCGTCGTAGCAGGCTGGGTTCACGCCGGGCAGCCCGAGGGCGTCCAGTCGGGCCTGCTGGTCCTGGGCCAGTGCCTTGGTGGGGGTGCAGTAGATGGTGGTGGCGCGATCGGTCAGGGCGGCGGTCAAGGCCGGTAGCCAGTAGGCGACGGACTTGCCGCTGGCGGTTCCGGTGGCCAAGACGACGTCGCGGCCCTGCCAGGCGCTGGTGGCAGCGGTGGCCTGATGCCGCCACAGGTGCTGCACGCCGTCTGACTCCACCGCAGCGCGGACCTCGGCAGCGACCCACTCCGGCCATGGTGCGGTGATGCCGGGGCGCGCGGGGACATCCATGACGGTCAACGGTTCGGTGGACAGCGCCGCCAGGGTCCGCGTGACGAGTTCCGGCGATCCGGGCCGCACGGGGGCAGCCGTGCTCGGCGGGCTCGCGGTGGCTGGATGGTCCATCGATGTCGATTGTGCCCCGGCGAGCTCGAAGGCAGCGTGAGGCAGCCTCCCGGTGACGCGAGCCGTCGGTTCCGGGCGTGAATCCCAGCGGTACCGACGAGGCGGGTCAGTGGGAGCGTTCTTGGCCGATCCTCCCCGCAGCGTCGCTTACGGTGGTGCGATGCGCAGCCGTCTTGTCACACGATCCCTCGCGGTGGCCACCGCCCTGATCCTGACCGGTAGCGTCACACCCGCCGTTTCGGCGGGCGAGGGCACCCGGGCGGCCAGTGTGGCTGTCACCGTCACACCCGCCGCCGAGCAGCCCGTCGCGGTCGGAACTGTCGTGACCGGCACGTTCACCGAGCCCGTGACGGCACCGTCGGCGCGGTTCGGCCAGGTGGGTCGCCCGGCGCGCTCCCTGCCGGTGACCCCAGCAGCTGATGGGCTCTCGGCAGACGTGACGATCACCGCCCCGGTGTTGCCGGGCGAGGCGTACCGACTGACGCTGCGGGGCACCACCGCCTCCGGAGCGCCGGTGATGCGTGTCGTCACCTACTACGGTGCCGCCCCCACCCGTCGCGCGCGGGTCGGCGGAGTCGCCACACACGTTCTGGGCGGGGAGGCGCCGGTCGTCGGTGATCGTGGCCGCCTCATCCGGTTCACGCTCGAGGTGCAGCAGCCACTGCGGGGGCGCATGCAGGACTTCGCGCAAGGCGCGCTGCGGGCGATCAACGACACCGAACGGGGCTGGAGCGCCACCGGCAAGTACCGACTTCAGCGAGTCACCGATCCGAGCACCGCCAAGGTGCGGGTACTGCTGGCCCGCCCCCCGGTGGTGGACCGGCTGTGCTGGCAGGCGGGGCTCAACACCGCGGGACGGTTCTCGTGCTGGAACGGCCGGTTCTCCGCGATCAACCTGAACCGTTGGATCAGCGGCGGCACAGGGTTCGCCTCGCTCGGTCACTACCGCACCTACGTCACGAACCACGAGTTCGGCCACGGATTGGGTCTGGGTCACCGCTTCTGCCCCCGTCGTGGCGCGCTGTCTCCGGTGATGCAACAGCAGACCAGCGGCCAGGACGGCTGCCGGGCCAACGGGTGGCCGGTTCCCCGCTGATCACAGGCTCCCACGCAGTCGGGTGCGCTCAGCCCCGTCGTGTGACTATCGTTCGACAGAACGCATGTGCGCCCGCGGGCGCCCGACGACGGA
>CAZCRC010000134.1:0-6094 GCA_964500995.1 uncultured Actinomycetes bacterium | reverse complement strand
CGAACGGGCGCCGCGTCACCGCCTGCGCCAGATCACCGAAGTCGGTTCCGGCGCGCACCCCGGAGCAGTCCGGGATCTCGACCACGTGGCGATGTGGGAGAAGCTCCACCGCTGCGGCCGCCGGCATCGGGCCGCGGATCCGCCGCAACGCGATGACTGGCTCCGGCCCCACCGCACCCGAATCGATCAGTCGCCGGGCCGTGGCAAGCGCCACCACGTCATGAGGGACCACGAGGACATCGACGCCGTGAACCCCCGAGCCCAACTGCTCAGCCCGGTACCGCGGGACATCCGCGACGACTGCGGCAACGGTCGACAGCAGCGACTCCGTGACGGGCCGCCAGGCCCCCAGGGCATCGCCCTCGGGACCACCCTGGGACAGCACGGGCAGATCCGCCACCACAGGCAGGCGTCCCAGGATCGACGTCGCCGCCACCGCTCCGCGGACATCTGACAGGTCGCCCCACCGCAGCCCTTTGGCTGTCTCGATCCCCAACGCGACATCCAGACCACTCCCAGCACTGTCGCCGTCCACCAGCACGGTCCGCAGTTGCTCCGCCAGCGCCACGGCCAGACCACACGCCACCGTCGTAGCGCCGCTGCCGCCGCGAGTTCCGATCACCCGGATCAGCGTCCCCGTGGGCGCTCGGCGCTTCTCACCCAAGCGGCGGCCCAGCAACGACGCGCCTTCAGGCAGGACGACCACCTGCTCGACGCCCGCCTCGGCGGCGCGACGCCACGGTGCGGCGGACGCAGCACCGGCGACCACGATGGTGGGCAGCGACGTGGCATCAGGAACCTCGTCGGTGACCAACAGGCCCGTGCGGGTGCCGATCTCGGACGCGACGTCCGCGTGAGCAGCAGCGACCAGATCGAACACCTGACGAGCCAAAGCGGGGTCCGAGACGCGCACAGCGACATCGGTCATGGGGGAATCTCCTGTCAGCGGGGATCCCAGCCTGTTCCGGGCGCCCCCCACGTGCGCACCTGAGTCGCGGGCTGGGGACAACCACCCGAGGGTGCAGCCTGTGGATAGGGCTCAGGCCTGGCCCGGCGCCATGGCGCGGGTGATGCCGCGCGTTGCCTCACGGCGTGCGACAGCACTCAGGTCCGGATGATCGGCCACGAACTCAGCCACTGCGGCCACGTCGAATCGGGTGGTGTCCCGCAGGGCCCACCCGATCCCTTTGGCGACCCAGAAGCGTCCGTCGGCGACGTGGGGCTCACACAACGCCAGCAACAGAGGCACGTCCGTGGCCGCACCCAATCCCCGTTGATGCTGGATCGACGCGCGGATGAGCCACTGATCATTGCTTCCGTTCCACCGCCACATCACCTCGTGCAACTGCGGATGTCGCCGAACCAGCGGCGTGATCACCGCCGATCCCCACAGGTCGACGGTGTCCCACCAGGGCAGGGTCAACAGCAGTCGGGCCACAGTGGCATCGAGATCGGGCGGTTGCACCACCGCCAACCACCGGCCCAGCAACTCTGCCGCCGCGTAGTGGTACTCCCGCTCCGGCATTCCCTGCAGTTCCGCGCAGCCGGCCAGGAGTTGTTCCCGATCAGGTGGTGACAGCGCCGCCCAAGCGATCCGTTGCGCCTTGCGCCGTGCCGCAGCGCCGATGCCCAAGAAGGGCGCGACGTCCTTCATGTAGGCCGTCATGGCGACCGCGCGGTCTGGGTCCCGCAGCGGCTCGAACTGCTCCTGAACCGCCATCCGAGCCGCTCGCGCCCACATGACCCGATGCTCGCAGATGTGCGACGACCGGTGCGCGATCGCAATAGGATCACCGCGTGACCGGCTCACCTGACCAGCAGGAGCTCCGCGGCGCGGCGTTCTTCGACCTGGACAAGACCATCCTCGCCAAGTCCAGCACGCTGGCGTTCACCAAGAAGTTCTACGAGGGCGGCCTGATCAAACGGCCGGATGCCCTCAAGGCCGCCTACGCCCAGTTCGTGTACATGCTGTCGGGCGCAGACCACGACCAGATGGAGCAGATGCGGGTGTATCTGTCCGAACTGGTGCAGGGCTGGGATGTGGCTCGAGTACACGAGATCGTCGACGAGACGATCGACCAGATCGTCGACCCCATCGTGTACGCCGAGGCGCTGGCCCTGATCGACGAGCATCACGCCGCCGGTCGCGACGTGGTGATCATCTCGTCGTCGGGGACCGAGGTCGTGGAGCCCATCGGCGCTCGCCTGGGCGTGGACCTCGCGATCGGGACCCAGTTGGCGGTCGAGGATGGCCACTACACCGGCGAGATCCTGTTCTACGCGTACGGCGAGGGCAAGGCGGACGCCATGCGGGACCTTGCGGTCGAACGCGGCTATGACCTCGCCTCGTCGTACTCCTACACCGACTCCCACACCGATCTGCCCATGCTCGAGATCGTGGGCCACCCGGTCGCGACGAATCCGGACAGCGAACTGACCCGCATCGCCGAGGAACGTGGCTGGCCGATCCTGCGATTCACCAAGCCCGTGGCCATGCGCACCCCATTGGAGACCAAGGAGGGCCGGCGGGCGGCGGCCGTCGCTATCGGGAGTGCGGTGGCGCTGGGCCTGGCGTGGTATGCCGGCCGGCGTTCCGCCGGTGGCGGACCGCTCTGACACCAACAAGAGCCTCATGCCGGACTCGTCCGATTCGCCCTGACCTGACTGGGCCGAACGGGTCACGCGCGATCACGGAACCGGGCAATCCTGATGTCCGAACCGACCTAATGCGTTATGACCACAGTCGACAACGTGCTGCGCGGATTGGCCGCGATCACCGCCGTTGCCGCGATCGGCGTGGTCGCCGCCAACCCGCAGTTCCGCGCTGACAGCGGTGTCGCCGCCGCCCAACGCTTGGCAGGGGATCCGCTCGCGCGCCAAGCGGACGCCAAGACCAAGGGTTACTCATTCCTGCTGAAGTCCGAGGACAGCCGCTACCCCGGGCGTTGGTGTGCCGGCACGATCCCCTACACGTTG
Source organism: uncultured Actinomycetes bacterium (assembly GCA_964500995.1). GTDB lineage: Bacteria > Actinomycetota > Actinomycetes > S36-B12 > CAIWTL01. Next base: position 3,118 of record CAZCRC010000134.1, on the reverse strand, counting down.
GATCTCTCCCAAGCGGAGGCAGCGGGAATGGATCCTGCTGCGGAAGCAGCCCGATGGGCGACCGTGCTGCAGCGGTGGGCGGTCGCGTCGCAGGGGCACTACCGATTCACGTACGCCGGACAACGCTCCCTGCTGACCGACGAGGACGGCGAACTGGACCTTGAGTCCATCGAACCCGGCACGATCGGCATCACCTACGTCCATGACGACCCGACCGGCGATCCTGGGTACCAGGCAGCAGCTGTTCGCGGCCGCACGGCCGGGAACGGGGGATTGCAGGTGACGAGCAACGGAAGCATTCCCGGCGGGAGCCTGGTCGGCGACCGGGGCTTCGTGATGATCGACGCCGAGGACGCCGCCGCCCTGAGCGCCGATGGACTACGACAGGCGCTGTATCAACACGAGTCGGGCCACGCGCTGGGGCTCGGGCACGTGAACTCGACGACGTCGATCATGAACGGCACGCTCAGCAGCGACCGTGAGGAGCTGGCCGACGGTGATCTGGCCGGCATGGCCGCGATCACCGCCATGCCCTGCCAGAAGTAGCGCCATTCACGCATCCGTCGGCAACTCGTCGACGAGCTCGGCCGCCGCGGCAGCGCCCGCCGCCACCGCCTGGGAATGCCGGACGATCCACTCGGTGACCCCCGCGACGTCGCCGGTGGCGTAGCCGCGCAGGGCAGCCACGTACTTCGGGCGGCCCAGCATGCGCAGTCCGGCTTCGGGGATTGCCCACCCGTCGGGGTCGACGCCCTTGGCGCGCATGACGACCCGCGTCATGGCTCGGGCCAGCAGTCCGGACCCCCAGTCGAACGGCTGCACCACCGCGATCTCGGCGTGAACGATCGCCGCGAGCGCCAATGCCGGAGCCGTCGAACTGCCCACCAGGACGTCACCCAGTGCCGCCAGTCGGGCGGCGGCGGCGCTACTCGGCTCTGCTGTCCGGAGCCGCAGGGGGTCCGCGACGTCGTCCCCGGAACGGGGGCGACCCACCGCAACGGTCGATCCGACGGCAACGACGGCGTGCAAGCGCGCCAGCGCCTGAAGCGGGGCTGTCGTCACGATGTCCGCCGCGGCGGGGATCTCGGCGTACATGGCCAAGGTGCGTACCGCGGTGCGGCCGATCGGTGAGTCCTCGACCGCCCCCGACCGCAGGGATCCCTGCGGCACTTCCGCACCCTCGAAGGCGGCATCCGCCCAGGCGCCGAGCAGCGCGGACTCCGCCGCCAGCGCCCTCCCCCGGGCCCGGGCTGCCCGATTCCACAACAACTCATCGACTGCGGTGCGGGCGGCGGCGAGCTCCGCAGCGACATCGGGCAGGGCTGCCAGCTCGGCGATGGGGTCGGACACCAGATGAAAGTAGCGTGTCGGGCGGATAGGGTCGCGGTGCAGCCATCGCACAGCCGGGAGATGACGTGAGCGACGACGCCCTGCAGAACCTGCTCCAAGAGGACCGGACCTTCCCCCCCAACGCGGCGTTCGTCAAGCGCGCGAACGTGCGTGGGGAGATCTACGACCAAGCCGCCGCGGACCGGCTCGCGTTCTGGGAGGAGCAGGCCCGGCGGCTCACGTGGGCGACGGACTGGGACCAGACGCTCGACTGGAGCAACGCCCCGTTCGCCCGCTGGTTCGTGGGCGGGAGTCTGAACGTCGCCTACAACTGCGTCGACCGGCATGTCGAGGCGGGCCACGGCGATCAGACCGCAATCGTGTTCGAGAGCGAGTCCGGCGAGTCCCGCGACATCTCGTACACCCAGTTGCAGGAGATGGTCTGCCGCGCTGCCAACGCGCTGCAGGGGCTCGGCGTCGAAGCCGGTGATCGGGTGGCGATCTACCTGCCGATGATCCCCGAGGCGGTCGTCGCGATGCTGGCGTGCGCTCGGATCGGGGCACCCCACTCCGTTGTCTTCGCGGGGTTCTCGGCCGAGGCCCTGCGCAGTCGCATCGACGACGCCGAAGCCAAGGTCGTGATCACCGCGGACGGTCAGTTCCGGCGCGGAAACTCGATGCCACTGAAGCCGGCTGTGGACGAGGCCGTCGCACAGACTCCCTCGGTCGAGCACGTCGTCGTTGTCCGCCGTACCGGTGCCGAGGTGGAGTGGAACGACCGCGACGTGTGGTGGCACGACATCGTCGATGCCGCGGCAGCGCACCACCACCCTGAAGCGTTCGATTCGGAACACCCGCTGTTCATCCTGTACACGTCCGGCACGACCGGGAAGCCCAAGGGCATCCTGCACACCACCGGGGGCTACCTGACTCAGGCGGCGTGGACCCATTGGGCGGTGTTCGATCTCAAGCCCGCTGAGGACGTGTACTGGTGCACCGCCGACGTCGGTTGGGTGACGGGGCACAGCTACATCGTCTACGGCCCGCTCGCGAACCGAGTGACGCAGGTGATCTACGAGGGCACCCCGGACACCCCGCACAAGGGCCGCTGGTGGGAGATCGTCCAGAAGCACCGGGTCTCCATCCTCTACACCGCACCCACGGCGATCCGCACGTTCATGAAGTGGGGGGAGCACATCCCCGACGCCTTCGACCTGTCCTCGCTGCGGGTGCTGGGATCGGTGGGTGAACCCATCAACCCGGAGGCCTGGATGTGGTACCGCCGGGTCATCGGCGGGGACGAGTGCCCCATCGTGGACACGTGGTGGCAGACCGAGACCGGCGCCATGATGATCTCGCCGCTGCCGGGGGTCACCGCGACCAAACCGGGGTCGGCCATGCGGCCACTGCCGGGGATCAGTGCTGTGGTCGTCGACGACAACGGAGCACCGGTGGAACCGGGCGGTGGCGGGTACCTGGTGCTCGACGAGCCGTGGCCCGCGATGCTGCGTGGAATCTGGCGTGATGATGAGCGCTACGTGGACACGTACTGGAAGCGCTGGCCCGAGGTGTACTTCGCCGGTGACGGGGCCAAACTCGACGACGATGGCGCGATCTGGCTGCTCGGCCGCGTCGACGACGTCATGAACGTCTCCGGGCACCGGATCTCGACCACCGAGGTCGAGTCGGCGTTGGTGTCGCATCCGGCTGTCGCCGAAGCGGCGGTCGTGGGTGCCACCGACACGACGACAGGTCAGGGAATCGTGGCCTGTGTGATCCTGCGCGGGGA
>CAZCRC010000133.1:0-6141 GCA_964500995.1 uncultured Actinomycetes bacterium | reverse complement strand
GTACAACAGCCACCGATGCGCAAGTTGGGGGTGTTCGAGCTCGATCAGTTCTTCCCGCCCAAGGAGCGGATGGCCTTTGCGATGCGTCTCAACTCGGTCCTGGCGGCACCGGGCTTCGCGAGTTGGATCAGCGGCGAACCGATCGACATCCAGTCCATGCTGTGGACTGCCGACGGGCGCCCCCGATGTGCCGTGATCACCACCGCTCACCTGTCCGACGAGGATCGACAGAGCGCCACATCCTTGATCCTGTCCAAAGTCGTCACGTGGATGCGGCGACAGAGCGGAACGACCGACCTGCGGGCCTTGCTGTACATGGACGAGGTCGCGGGATACCTGCCGCCCACGGCGAATCCCCCGACCAAGAAGCCGATCATGCTGCTCATGAAGCAGGCCCGGGCATTCGGTCTGGGCGTCGTGTTGTCCACGCAGAACCCCGTGGACGTCGACTACAAGGCGCTCAGCAACGCCGGGACCTGGATGATCGGCCGCCTCACCACGGAACGGGACAAGGCTCGGTTGCTCGAGGGCATGTCCACCGCAGCGGGCGGGGTCGACATCTCCGCGATCAGTGACAGCATCTCGGGACTCGGCAAGCGGCAGTTCCTGATCCGCAAGGCCGGCAAGAATGACGTTGACACGTTCGGGAGCAAATGGGCGCGCAGCTACCTGCGGGGACCCATGACGCGCGACCAGATCGCGGTGGTGACCCGGGGCAGCAGCCCGGCTACCGGAGCAGCGTCGGCGCCCGCCGTCGCCGCGCCGGAGTCCGCTGCCGCGGTACCGGATCCTGCCGCGGTTGCGACGGTTCCAGCGGAGCAGGTGCCGATCCCGGGGGCGGTGCCGGCCCCGTTGTCCGCCGACGAGACACCCGTCATGCCACAGGCAGCAGCGGACATCCCCGTGGCCTTCCTGGACCCCGCGGCACCGTGGGCCGCCCAGATCGGAGCCGTTGCGCCCACCGGTGCCGGTCCGCGTCTGGAGGCCGCGGCGGCTGCTCGCGTGTTGCTTCGCTATGACGATTCCCGCGCGGGGGTCGTCCACGACGAGGAGTACGAGGCCGTCCTGTTCCCGCTGCCGCCGCAGACCGCCGCGCTGATTCCGACGGTCGTTGACTACGACGACCGCGACCTGTTGCCCACTGCTCCCGCTCAGGCCCGATACGTGCTGCCGACCGCGAAGATCGACAGCAAGACCTACTGGACGACCCTGTCGCGCGACTTGGCGACGCACCTCACGCGCAGCAAATCCGTCGAGGTGTTCGTCAACAAGGCGCTCAAGGCGTACTCCCGGGTGGGGGAGACCCAAGACGAATTCATCGCTCGGTGCTCGCAACTGGCCATGGCCGAGGCGGACAAGAAGGTGTCCACCCTGCACACGAAGTACCAGACCAAGGTGCGGTCGCTGCAGACCCGGTTGGCGACGGCATCCGGTCAGGCCGAGGCATTGGCGGCAGCGCGCACGAATGACATGCTCGGATCCGCGGCGTCGGTGCTCGGCGGCTTCCTGGGGGGGCGCCGTTCCACGTCGTCGATCACCGCTGCCATGCGCAAGCAGCAGACGGCCCAGACCCGAGCGAATGCCGCCGCTGCGAAGGTCAACGATCTGCACGGGCAACTCGCCGACGTCGAGGCGCAACTGACGAACGAGGTGTACGCGATCCAGCAGGAGTGGCAGGCGAAGGCCAACGAGATCGTCCCGATGCCCATCACGTTGGCCAAGTCCGACGTCCGCATCGTGGACCTGCGCCTCGTCTGGGTGCCTGTCGAATGACGCCGCCGTCGGGCCCGCCGGCTCACGCCGACGTGGTGGTCGTGGGTGCGGGTCTGGCGGGACTCAACGCCGCTCGTGAGTTGACCACCGCGGGCGTCGACGTCGCGGTCATGGAGGGGGCGGACGATGTCGGTGGCCGGGTGAGTACCGACGTGGTCGACGGCCGACTCCTGGACCGTGGGTTCCAGCTCTACAACCCGGCGTACCCCGAGGGGGCGCGGGTGCTGCCTCCCGATCGCCTGATGCTGCGGCCGTTCGGCCGGGGAACCCGGGTGCTCCGTCGCTCCGGCAGCGTCCTGTTGGCGGACCCGCGCCAACTGCCACGGAAGGCCCCCGGCCTGGTTCGGACACCGGGCGGAGTGGTCGCCGGCGCGCGATTCGCTGCCTACCTCGCCGCCTGTGGATTGCGAGACGCGGCGACCATCAAAGCCCGACCCGACCAAGCGATCGGTGACGTCCTGGCCGATCAGGTGCGCAGCAGTGAGCTGATGGACTCGGTGGTGCAGCCGTTTCTGGCCGGCGTGTTCGGCGACCCGGACCTGGCCACGAGCCGTCGGTACGCCGATTTGGTGCTGCGCTCCTTCGTGCGGGGCACGCCATCGTTGCCCACGTACGGCATGGCCGAGATCCCGCGGAGCCTGGCCATGGATGTCGGGTCCCACCGCATCCACTGCGGCGTGCCCGTGAGCGGTGTGACCGCGACCGAGGTACGCCACCCCGCCGGAACCACGACTGCTCGTCACGTGATCGTGGCAACGGATGCCGTCGCTGCCGCTCACCTGGTGCCCGGGGTTCCCGTCCCGCGGTTCAACGCTCTCACCACCTGGTACTTCCTGGCGCGACAGGGCGACCTGGGTCCCGATGCGAGCCTTCTCATGATCGACGGGGACCGGCGGGGAGTTCTGACCAATATCGCCGCGGTGTCCGCGGTGGCACCCGCCTACGCGCGAAGCGGCGAACTCCTGGTGGCCGCCACGGCCGTGGGCAGGTTCGCCGACGACGCACCTGCTCGGGCGCACCTACGGCTGGCCGTGGGCGCCGGAACCGGTCGGTGGCCGTTGCTGGCCCGGTACGAGATCCCCCATGCGTTGCCCGCGTTCCCGGTCAGAACGCCCCTGCGCCGCCGGCAGGACTTCGGCGGGATCCTCGTCGCCGGCGATCATCGGGACACCCCCTCCATCCAGGGGGCCCTGGTGAGCGGGCGCCGGGCCGCCCGAGACGTGCTCGGTCGGCTGCGCGGCTAAGCGGGCTCAGCGTCAGTGGGTGGTTCGGGGGCTGCCGCGAGCACCCGGTTGCGGCCCTCGCGCTTGGCGCGGTACAGCGCCTCGTCGGCTCGGCGCACGATGTCGTCGGGCGAACTTCCCCCATCGAGCGAGGACGCGACCCCGGCGCTGATCGTGATCTGGCGGGTGATACCTGCGATCGCGAGGGGGCGGGCCACCGCAGCGCGGATCTTGTCCGCGACCGCCACGGCGGCGGGGACGTCGGGAGTGCGGTCCAACGCGACGATGAACTCGTCGCCGCCGATTCTGGCGACGGTGTCCCCGCTGCGCACCGCGTGGGAGATCCGACCGGCGATCTCCCGCAGCAGCGCATCGCCGGCCGCATGCCCCGCGCGGTCGTTGACCAACTTGAAACCATCGATGTCGCAGTAGATGACGGCGAACGGATGGGTGCCGTCGGAGTTCGCCATGTCCAGGCGATGGAGCGCGGCCAGGAGGCCGGAGCGGTTGACCAGGCCAGTCAACGGGTCGTGGTGGGCCTTGAACGACAGGGAGGCGTATTCCTCGCGGCGGTCGTCAATGTCCACGATCTGCGAGACGAAGTGCTCCGGTGTGCCGTCCCCATTCCGCACGAGCGACGCCTGGAGTTCCACCCACACCGTTGTGCCGTCCTTGCGGATGTAGCGCTTGTCCATCCGATAGTTCGTGATCTCGCCCATCAGCAGTTGCTGCAACAGATCGAGGTCGCTGGCCAGGTCGTCGGGATGCGTGATGTCCTGGAACGTCAGGCCCGCCAACTCCTCCGGCGAGTACCGCACGATGTGACACAGCGCCGGGTTCACGTCCAGAAAACTGCCGTCCAGGCCCACGAGGGCCATCCCGATGGGCGCGTGGTGCATCGCCAGTGCGAAGCGACGCCGAATGCTCTCGAGGTCGGACAGCGACTGCTCCCGTGCCGTACGCAACTGCCGCCGGGTCTGACTGAGCTCAGCGCGTAGCCGCTCGACCTCCTCGTCGGCACGGGCCAGTCGCACGCTCAGGTCCCGGGTCTCGGTTCGATCGCTGCCGATTCCCACCATCAGGTGCGTCGGGGCAGAACTCTCGCCCCGATTCGGCATCGGTGCGGTTCGGATGCGCAGCACGTGCCAGGTGCCGTCGGAGCATTCGAACCGGACCTCGCTGGACACCGTCAAACCGGACTGGCCGGCGATCTGTGCGCGCTCCGCGGCCGCACGATCGTCGGGATGGATCAGGTTCGCCAGGGGGCGTCCGACGATCACCGACGAGGACCAGCCGAGGACCTGGGAGAACGCAGCGTTGACCCATGCGATCGTTCCATCGGCCGTAGCGCACCACACCACATCGCTCGTGTGGTCCAAGACCACGCGAAGGGTGTCCAGGTCGGACGTGGTGCCGCTGCGGTGTCGCTCTGTCATCTCACCTCCCATAGTGGGGTGGATCACAGGCCGCCAGCAAGCGTCAGCCGCCCGACTTACCCGATCCTGACCCAACGTTGCCGATGTTCGGCTGGTGCCGGAGACTGGCGCACGTGGCGAGGTCCGGAGCGAGGATCGAATGAAGACCAGACGGTTCGGTCGTACCGAACTCCCGATGCCGCTGTTCAGTTGCGGGGGGATGCGGTTCCAACAGAGTTGGAGGGACACCGGGCAGGACATCGAACCCGAGGCGCAGCAACGGCTCGAGGACACCGTCCGAGCCGGGCTCGAGGTGGGCGTCACCCACATCGAGACGGCTCGGGGCTATGGCACCTCGGAACGCCAGTTGGGACTGCTTCTGCCGCGGTTGGACCGCGACGAACTCATCGTGCAGACCAAGATCGCACCGGAGTCGGACCCGCAGCAGTTCGTCGACAACGTCGTGGACTCGTTGCGCCGGTTGCGGGTGGATCGGGTTGACCTGCTGTCACTGCACGGCATCAACACGTGGGAGGAGTTGTGGTGGGCCGTGCGCCCTGGAGGCTGTCTGGCTCGCGCCCGGCAGTTGCAGGACCGGGGGCTGGTGGGTGCGGTGGGGCTGTCGACCCACGGGACCACGGATCTGATCACTGCAGCGCTGGAGCACGAGGGCGACGGTGGCTTCGACTACGTGAACCTGCACTGGTACTTCATCTCGAAGCGGAACTGGTCCTGCGTTGAGCTCGCCACGGAGCGGGACATGGGCGTGTTCATCATCAGCCCCGCGGACAAGGGCGGCCGCCTGTACGACCCGCCGCCGCAGTTGGTGGAGTGGTGCGCTCCGCTGTCGCCGCTGGAGTTCAACAACGCGTGGTGCCTTACGCATCCGCAGATTCACACCCTGAGCCTGGGGGCCGCACGTCCCTCCGACTTCGATCCCGTCGCCCCCTCGCTTGCCGCCATGGATCACCCCGAGGTGCTGGCCGAAGTCGAGCGCCGACTCGCGACCGCCATGCGCGAGACCGTCGGAGTGGATCATCCCGACGAGTTGATGCGGGGACTTCCCGACTTCGTGGACGCGCCGGGATTCGTGAACCTGCGCGTCATCGTGTGGCTGCGGGCGTTGGCCCTCGGATGGGGGATGACGGCATACGCGCAAGGTCGATACCGGATGCTCGGCCATGCATCGGACTGGTTCCCAGGGCTCAACGCGGCCCACGTCGCCGATCTCGATCTGTCCCGTGCGGTCGCCGACTCCCCCTTCGCGGCGGAGGTTCCCGGGTGGCTCACCGAGGCCCACGACCTGCTCGGTGGCGAAACCGTGCGACGGCTCAGCCAGTCCTGAGAGAAGTCGGTGATCGGGATTCGGCATAGGGTGGCCCGGTGAGCGAGTCGCAACCGGGATTCTCCGGAACGCAGTCCTACCTGACCAACGCGGCACTCGAGGCCGCCGTGCAAGCATCGCTGGTGCTGCAGAAGCCCCTTCTGGTGCGTGGCGAACCCGGCACCGGAAAGACGCTCCTCGCCGAAGCGGTCGCTGAGGCTGAAGGGCTGGAGCTGATCACCTGGCACATCAAGTCGACGACCCGGGCGCAGGACGGCCTGTACCACTACGACACCGTGCAGCGGCTGTATGACAGCCGCTTCGGCGACCACGACGTCCGCGACATCCGCGAGTACATCCACATGGGACCCATGGGCCGAGCGTTCCAGTCCGAGCAGCGGGTCGT
>CAZCRC010000132.1:0-6149 GCA_964500995.1 uncultured Actinomycetes bacterium | reverse complement strand
TCCGCGGGATCCGCGACGCTATCGTCGTCGGCCTGCCACTGCCATGCGGGTTCATCGCCCGGCTTGATACGAACACTCATCCGTCCCCCTCGTGAGCAGGAAACAGAGTGCGGTTCCGCCGCCAATTCCGCCTGCCAGGGGGGTCGAAAGTCGTGACGTTGCTTACGCGACCCTCACCGGAAGTGACCGCATCGGGACTGCTCGAACTGGGGTTAAGCCAGGCCGTTGGCCGTCAGCCAGTTCTGCGCAACGGTGGCGGGATCCTGCCGTTCCCAATCCACCCCATAGTTCATGTCGCGCAGGGCCTCTTGGGTGAGCGCTGCGGAGACATCGTCGAGGGTCTTGCGGATTGTGTCGTTCATGGCCTTCTGGTTGACGACCGGAACGATGTTGTCGGACGCCTGGAGCTCCTTGTCGTCGGTCAGGATCTGCAGCCCGAACTGGTCCAGCGCGCCGTCGGAGGTCAACACCAGACCAACATCGACGATCCCCTGCTGCAGTGCCGACTTCGTCAACGGCCCACCGGCATCCAGACTCCGGAACTCCGAGACCTTGACGTCGTAGACGTCTTCGAGCCCGATCAGGCAGAAGGGCCGTGCCGGACACTCCGGTGGGCCTCCGACACTGACGGGACTCTGCTGGGAGTACTCCCCCAGCTGCGTCAGCGTCGTCAGGTTGTGCTCCTGGGCGAACTCCTTGGTCACGGCGAAGGCGTTCTGGTTGCGCGCCTCGGCCGGCTCGAGGACCACCAACCCGACCTGACCCGCCAGTTCGCGCAGTGCCTTCATCGTGACGTCGATGTCCGGTGAGGCCTGGGCTGGGGCGTCGGGGCCGTTCACCTGCTTGTTCAGAAACTCCGTGAGGGTCCCCGCGTAGTCACCGACAACCTGGATCTGGTTCTCCTCGGTGGCGGGGATGATGATCTCGCGGTTCGTGAGCGTCTTGACCTCGGCTTCTTGCCCAGCCGCATTGAGGGCCCCTGCGTACAGGTTCGCCACAATCTGGCTCTCGCCGAAGTTGTAGGCGGCTACCTGCAACGTCCCATTGGAATCGCCGGAGACATCAGCGTCCGCGTCCTCGGCGTCACCCTGCAGACTCGAACAGGCCGCCAGTGCGGACATGGCCAGGGCGACCAGCAGCAGCCGCAGCGGTGATCTCATCATGTCTCCGTCACTCCGACCCGGCACCGGACGCCGACTTCTTGCGCTGCCGCAGCGGAAGCGGCGTGGCCATCCGCTGCACGACCGCCAGGATCGCCTCGGTGCCGATGGACAGCACCGACACCAGAACGACCCCCGACATCATCAAGGTGACGTCCTGCAGGGCGAATCCATCGACCACGTACCGACCCAATCCGCCGCCGCCCACCAGGGCAGCCAGCGTGGCCGTGGCCACCACTTGGACGGTTGTTGTCCGCAACCCGGCCCCGATGAGGGGGATCGCGGTCGGCAGTTCCACGCGCCCCAGCACTTGACCGTCCGTCATGCCCATGCCCGTCGCGCCGTCGACGACCGCGCCATCGACATCTCGCACACCCACGTACGTGTTCGTCAACAGCGGCGGAATCGCGAAGATCGCCAGAGCCAGGATCGCCGCCTTGTCGCCGACCCCGATCACGTCCCACGAAGCGAAGATCAACAGCAGCGCGAACGTGGGTACCGCGCGGCCGATGACTCCGAGGTTCGTGACGAAGCCCCCAAAGCGACGAAAGTGACCGGTGAGCATCCCGATCGGGAATGCCAGCACGATCGCGATGATCATAGCCACCGCGCTGATGTAGAGCGTCTGCAGCGTCCGCACCGGGATCCCATCCGGACCCGTCCAGTGGGCGGGGTCGGTGAGCCACTCCAAGACGTTCATGATGCCTTCCATCAGCGACCGCCCTTGGTATGTGCCCAGGGGGTCACGAGACGTTCCAGCAACTGCAGCAGGCCGTCGAAGATCAGCGCCAGGAGCACCGTCAGGATCGTCGCCGTCATGATCTCAGCGTGGTAGAAGTTGTTGATGAATCCGTTCAGGATCAACGTCCCGTAGCCACCGAAGCCGACCAGCGCGCCGATCGTCACGAGCCCCACCGTGGACACCGTGGCCAGGCGGATCCCCGCCAGAATCGTGGGCAGGGCCAAGGGCACCTCGACCTTCCACAGGATCCCGCGGCGGCTCATTCCCATCCCTTGAGCCGAGTCCACGGCAGTCGGCGAGACCCCCTCCAGCCCGACCAGGGTGTTGCGCAGGATGATGAGCAACGCGTACAGCGCCAGCGCCACGATCACGGTGAGCGCCGACAGACCGAACACCGGCCACAGCGCGGTGATCATGGCCAATGACGGGATCGTGTAGAGCACCCCGGTGAACACGAGTGCGGGGGTCTCCAACGGCCGCCAGGTGCGCACGATGATGGCCAGCGGGACCGCAATTGCGATGCTCAAGGCCATCGCACTCAGAGTCAGAAGGACATGTTGCTCCCCGGCTGCTATCAACTTGTCTACGTTGTTCTCAACGTAGGTCCAGCTGAACCACGGATTCGGGGCCTCGCCGACCGCCGGAAGGGACATGCCATGGACGGTAGCGCCGATTCGATGATTCGTCTTGACGGAGTCCAAAAACAGTACGGGGACGGCACCGTAGCGGTGCAGGATCTGACCATCGAGGTCCACACCGGTGAGGTGTGTGTTCTGGTCGGACCATCGGGCTGTGGCAAGACGACGACCATGCGCATGATCAACCGCCTGGTCGAACCCACCAAGGGCACGATCTATGTGGACGGCAAAGACGTCATGGGAGAGGATCCGGTCCGGTTGCGCCGCGGCATCGGCTACGTGATCCAGGCCGTGGGCCTGTTCCCCCATCAGACGATCCGCCGCAACGTCGGAACCGTGTGCCGGTTGCTCGACTGGGACAAGGACAAGATCGATCAGCGGGCCGACGAGATGCTCGAGTTGGTGGGCTTGGATCCCGCGACATTCGGTGACCGGTACCCACACCAGTTGTCCGGCGGCCAGCGACAACGGGTGGGCGTGGCCCGGGCGTTGGCGTCGCACCCGCCGGTGATGCTGATGGACGAGCCGTTCGGCGCGGTGGATCCCGTGGCCCGGGAGCGACTGCAGGAGGAGTTCCTCAAATTGCAGCGGGAACTCGGCACCACGACCGTCATCGTCACCCATGACATCGACGAGGCCGTCCGGCTCGGCGATCGGATCGCGGTCATGAAGCAGGGCGGCTACTTGGAGCAGTACGACACCCCTGCGCAGGTCCTGGGCCGACCAGCCTCGGAGTTCGTCGCGGAGTTCGTGGGTGCGGACCGGCTGCTGAAACTCATGGCCGTCATGGACGTCGAGAGCGCCCATCTGGATGCCCCGAAGCCCGGCGACGACGCATTGCCTCGTATCGACGACACCGCCACCCTGCGGCAAGCGTCCGTGGCGATCCTGGACTCACCCGAGGGCCGGGTGCTGGTCGAGGACTCTGCGCGGACACCGCTGGGCACACTGACGTTCGACGGAGTCCGGCAGATCCTGGCCGCGAACAGCGACACCCCGCCCGCAGACTGAGGCAGGCGGCGACACCCTGACCTGGGACGCCGGGTCAGCCTTGGCCGTGTTTGGTGAGGTAATCCTCGAAGTTCGCGCGGAACAGGGGCTCCATGTCACCGACATTGCCGCTGCCGAACAGTTCGCGAGCAGCGTCCACCATCTCGATGATGCTTCCGGAGACGTCGCCGAGGGAGCCACCCTCGGACTGAGCAGCGTTCATCGCCGGGGTGTGTCGGAAGAGGTCATAGAAGAAGCCGACGTCGTGGCGTTCCTCGGCCAGTTTGATGGCGCGGCTCTTCACTTCTTCGTACGACAGGTCCTGGAGTGACATGCAGGTCAGCCTACGCGGAGGAGGAACTGCGCTCAGTGCCGCCGGCGATCCCACGCAGGTCGATGTCACCCGCGGCGGAGTCGCCCTCCGAACCGTCTTCGTCGCGGATTCGGCACAGGGACTCCAGCCACAGCGCCAGCCCCGCGATCACCACTCCCCCCAGGGCGGTGATGCCCGATGTCCAGGCACCAGCTTGTGCCGCCGGAACCGCGAGGTCGGCCAGAAAGACCAGCAGGACCCCCACGTAGAACCCGGCAACTCCGGCGCCCACGCGCGATGCCGCAAGGGCCAACGCCGCGGTGCGAGCGGCCAACAACGCCGGCAGTGGGACGGTGCCCGGACGCTTGAGGAGCCTGGGTCGCACGAGCAGGGTCCAGGCCCCCAGACCGAGGGCGAGGAGCCAGATGGCGAGCGCGGCTGACCAGGGCACGGGCAGATACCGGCCGACGATCGAGTCGGCGACAGTGGCCAGAACCCAGCCGACGACGGCGGCGACCACCACGATCAACAGCAGCAGGCGGGGGCGGGTCGGGGTCACTCGTCCACTGTAAAGGGACTTGGCCCCACGGGGATGATCGCCGGAGTGCGGCGAACCCCCTGCACCTCCTCGGGGCTCAGCCGGGACAGCAGCTGCGCCACGGTGCCGTGTCCGGGGATGGGGAACTCAGGATCGACATCAACCCAGGGCACGAGGACAAAGGCGCGTTCGGCGATGCGCGGATGCGGCACCGTGAGTTCGGGATCGTCGGACAGGTAGTCACCCACAGCCAGCACGTCGACGTCCACCGTGCGGGGCCCCCAGCGCACTGTTCGGACACGCTCCAGGTCCGCCTCGATCGTCCGGGCGAGGTCCAGCAGGTCCGTCGCCACGGCTGTTGCGTTCACGCCATCGTGGTCGGCGATCGCCACGACGTTCAGGAAGTCCGGCTGCGCGACCCCGCCCACCGGGTCGGTCTCGTAGACCGGCGACACCCGCACCTCGGTGACTCCCGGCATACCCGCCAGGGCTGTGACGGCGTGCGATAGGGCCGCCTGCCGATCGCCGAGGTTGGAGCCGATCGACACCGCGATCCTCACTGGCGGGTCCGCGTGATCGAGATACGCACGTCACCGAACGGCACACCGACTGGTGCCTGCGGCTTGTGCAACGTGACGTGTACTTCTTGGACGAGCGCATAGGCCAAGCAGACATCGGCGATCTGTTGGGCCACGGTCTCGATGAGGTTGCGCGGCTCCCCCTGGATCACGGCGACGATGTCCGCAGCCACTTGGCCGTAGTCGACCGTGTCAGCCAAGTCGTCCGAAGCAGCAGCCGCCCGGGTGGGGACCCGCAGTTCCACGTCCACGACGAACGTCTGTCCATCGCGCCGTTCATGCTCGAACACCCCGTGATGACCTATGGCACTGATCCCAGCCAGGGTCACGGTGTCCATCGCAGCGTCATCCATCAGTGAGTGCCTCCAGCGTCCTGTTCGGCGTACTGCGTCATGAGTTTCGCTTCGCCATCTTTGCCGGGGAAGAACACCGCGGTCACCACCGCCCCCGCGACCACGAACACGAGCCCGGCCGCATAGGCCCAGTTCGCTCCGGACAGGAACGACTGCTTGGCGGCCTCGACGATCTGGTCGGCATACTCGGGGTACTGCTGCGCTGTGCTGGCCGCGCTGGCGAACGACTTCTGCAGTTGGCTGAGGACACTGTCGGACACCGGCTGCGACGACTGCGCCGCCAGATTCGCGAACGACGCCGCGTACCCGGCCGTCAGTAGCGCACCCAGGATCGCCTGCATGATGGCGCCTCCCAGGTCGCGCTGAAGGTCGGCGGTCCCCGACGCCATGCCCGCCCGGGCCACCGGCACCGAGCCCGTCAGTGAGTGTGACGCAGGTGTGCCGGCCAGACCGATCCCGATTCCGATGACGACGTAGGTCGCCACAACTGCCGGCAGACCCGTGGTCTCGGTCCACACCACCAGCATCATCACGAACCCGGCGCACACGAAGCCGAAACCAGCCAGCAGGGTGAACCGGGAGCCCCGCGTCATCACCAGTTTCGCCGACAGGTTCGCCACCAGGACCATCGCAATCGCCGACGGCAACGGGGTGACGCCCGCGATGACAGTGGAGAATCCCAGGACGTTCTGCAGGTACTGCTGACCGATGAACATCGAGCCCATCAGGCTGCCGAAAACGATCATGCCGCCCAATGCGGCCACCCAGAAGATGCGCCGCTTCGCGTAATCCAGGTCGTAGAGCGGATTGGCGGCACGCCGTTGCCGAACAACGAAC
>CAZCRC010000131.1:0-6152 GCA_964500995.1 uncultured Actinomycetes bacterium | reverse complement strand
AGGGAGAATTCGATGTCCGACTCTGTGCCGCCGCCCGAGAACGTCCCACCACCGTCGGGGTCCGTGCCGCCGCCGCCCGCCATGGCGGCATCAACCCCGCCGCCGCCACCAGGTGTCCCGGCTCCGCCGCCCCCCGGTGGCACCGCTCCCACGTACGCGCCCGCAACCGCGGCCCCGTCGAATGGGATGGGGACCGCCGCACTTGTCATGGGCATCCTGCAGTTCCTGTGCCTGGGCACCATCGGGTCGGTATTGGCGGTCATCTTCGGCAAGATCGGCATGAACAAGGCCGACCGGGGCGAGGCAACGAACCGCGGCGTCGCCAAGGCCGGCTTCATCCTCGGCATCATCGGCCTGATCCTCTCGGTCTTGGGCGCGATTCTCGCGGTCGTAATCATCGCCAAGGCCCCGAAGTCCATCGAGGGCCTATGTGCCCTGCCCTTGCAGGCTGCCGGTACGAACGGCAACCTCGAGGGCTGCACAATTGCCGGCGAGGACTTCGCCGGCAAGAGCTACACCGGTTGGACGATCAACCGGACGAACATGACAGGGACCAACTTCAGTGGCACCAGTTGGTCTAGCAGCGAGATCACCAACAGCAACCTGACCGGTGCCAACTTCCAGAACTGCACGATGAGCGGGGTTCGGTTGAATGGCAGCACCTTGGACGGTGCGAACTTCGGCGGGTGCACGTTCACGAACGTGACGCTGGGAACCGCCACCACCACCACCGCGCCGGTCTCCCCCGAGGGTATCGCCCCGTGACCCGCGGCTGCGCCGCAGGCACGGCCCCGGGGCCCCGGAAGTCGCGTCCGCCGCGGCCCCGCCCGCGCCGGACTCCAGGCGAGGGGTATGGATCGGCCTGACCATCCTGGTGCTTGTCCTGGCGCTACTGGTGACCGTATTGGCCCTGTTCGTCCGGGCCCGGCAGTCGAATCAGGTGGACGTGTTGTGGCGCTACCCCACGGACTCGATCGACCCCAGCGCCCAGGCCGCATCGGGCGGCACCGCGGTCCTGTCCGCCGATGACGCACTGCTGGGGTTGGACGCTGCGACCGGCTCGCAGCGATGGCGACTCGAGCGCGAGATCTCCGATGTTGTGGTGGCTGGCGACCGCATCTACGCCAGTTGTTGCCAAGACGCAGACTCCGGACCAACCTCACTGCTCGCGGTAGACGCGGCGGACGGCACGATCCGCTGGCAGGTCGACCGGGGCAACGCGCAGCGTTCGATCCCGATCAGTTTCGCCCCCGTGACCCCCGTCGGCGACACCGTCATGGTGTCCAGCAACGACGACGAAGTCTTCGCACTCGATGCCGACACAGGCAAGCAATTGTGGTCCGTGTCGGCACCGGTGTTCGGCACCCCTGCGGTGTCTGGCCAGGTGGTGGCCATCTCGGGCTATGGAAGGGCAATCGGCATCGACCTAGCCACTGGTGCCACGAAGTGGGAGTTCACCACCGACCCGGCGTTGGAACTGAGCGAGCCAGTCGCGCTGGGCGGCGACTTCGTGTTCACGAGCAGCATCGACGTGATGTCGCCCGACGAGCCCGAGGTTCCCCCGTCGGTGTTCGCGTTGAACGCGAAGACGGGCTCACGATCCTGGGAGCACCGTACGGATGCGGTTCAACTCACCCCGCCCGTCCTTTCGGACAACCTGGTCGTGACGGGCGTCCACAAGTCCTTCGACGGTCAGGACCTCGGCGTCCTCGCGTTCGACGGCACGTCCTCGAAGCCCCTATGGGAGGCGTCGGACCTCGGGCAGGTCGACACCCCCGTGGTGGGACCATCACGCATCTACGTCGCTCCACAGGGCAACGCCAGCGTCGTGGCGTTGGACCCCAGCAACGGGGCCGTCAGTTGGGAGTACCGCTTCGACGAGAGCGGCCCCGGCCCGATTGTCCTGACCTCCGAACTCGTCTGGGTGGGGGGCGATGAGGACGAGTTGGTCGGGTTCACCCCCGACTCCGGCACGGTCAACAAGCAGTACCAAGCGGACAGCGCGATCGTCTCGCTGGCGGCGGACAGGGACACACTGTTCCTGGGCACCTACATGGATGGGCTCGTCGCCCTGGACACCGGCAGCTGATCACCGGGATATCGGACGAGTGTTCAGGGACGCGGCGGCGCGGTGTCCACGGTGACGCTCGGACTTCGTTCGCGGGCCACCCCGATGCCTGGCGGCGTTGGTGGATCGGCGACCGGATCGGACGACTGGACTCCGGCCCGTTCCGGTCCAGCGGCCGGTGGCTGGGGCGGCGAGTCGTTGGCGGCCTTCACCCCACCCACAACGCCGACCGTCACCAACTCGGTCACCAACACGGGTACCAGGTAGCGAATCCTGCGGCGGCTCGCGCCTGCTGATGGCTGGTTCATGACGTCCTCATCCCTGCAGGCAGGTCGCGATGGCCGTGATGGTCTGCGCTGCACCGGATTCGCTGTGGTAGGCCACAATCCACCCGTTGCCACTCTGGAAGGAACTGACCAGGTAGACGTTGAAGCTCGACGGCGTTCCCCCACCGCTGAGCACCTGGGTACCGGCCGGACAGGTCACACTGGTGGTGGCATTCCCGCCAGCCGCAATCGCAGTGTCGACACCCGTGGCGATCTGCGTGGCCCCCAACTCAGCGGCCTTCACCGCGGCGTCGGCGATCTCGGCGGAATTGACCGAGTTGTCCGCCAACTTGCCGTTCGTCACGGCGTCGTCGGCGATCTTGCCCGTCGTGACGGCCGCGTCGAGGATCTTCGCCGTGGTCACCGCATCGCTGATGATCTTGGCCGTGGTCACTGCATCGTTGGCTATGGTCGGGTTCGGGTAGGTGCCGGTCAGGTCGCCACCGGCTGGCCCGGACGGAGCCGCCGTCAGCGCAGCCAGGACGGTCAGGTTCGGGGCACGCTTGGTGATGGCGAGGTTCGCCTGCTTCTTGGCGACCTTCTTCACCCTTGCTTCGTGATCTGGCGGATGGGTGAGTCGGGGACAGCCAGTGCCGTGCCGCCGAAGGCGAGCGCAAGTGCTGTGACAGGAAGCAGCAGGACAGTGGCTGGCCGGAGTCGATGTGTGGCGGACATTTGCAGGACCCTTTCTGTGCTGACCCATGAGCCCCGCAACTCCGGTCACTTCCGAAGGTAGGTCCGCGGGGTACGGTTCGGCCATCCTCGGCGCGCAGTCGGGTGACGATTCCACCGGGGACGCCGTCCGCTGCGATCGCGGATGGCCGTGAAACACTGGCGTCGTGCACCTGGCGCAACTGAATGTGTCGCGCATGTTGGCGCCGATCGACTCGCGCCAGATGGCTGACTTCGTCGCTCGGATCGACCTGGTCAACGCCCGAGCCGAATCCGCTCCGGGGTTCGTGTGGCGATGGAATGACTCCGTCCCGCAGTACGTGCTTCGCCGGATCTTCGGCGAATCCGACCTGCTGGTGAACCTGTCAGTGTGGGAGTCCGCCTCGGACCTGCGGGCATTCGTGTTCCGGGACGACCACCACGCGGACGCCCTTCGCAGTCGGCGCTTCTGGTTTGCCACCTCCGACGAGCCGATGGAGGTGTGCTGGTGGGTGGCCGAAGGCACCACTCCCACTCTGCGAGACGCAGCCTCGCGCCTGGCCCTGCTCAGGGGACAAGGACCCACCCCCGACGCATTCCCACTGCCCAAGCATTGAGCCGAACCCACGTACCACTACCTCACAACCGATAGCGTCACGAGGTGATTGACGGACTTGCCACCTTTCCCACCTGGCTGATTGTCCTCCTCTGCGCGCTCGGCCTGTCCGCCATCACGTTCGGAACTCGTTACCTCGTCCTGCGCCGTTGCAACGCGGAACGGCAGGACGAACTCGTCGTGCTGGCAACGGCCATGAACGGCCCGACCGGAACAACGCTGGCGTTCCTGATCGGCTTCGCGGTCACCATCACGTGGGGAACCATGAGCGGCGCGCAGACCGCAATCGAGAAGGTGGCCGCGTCGGCGCAGCAGATCTCGTGGCTGACCGAGAACATTGACGACAAACGGACCACCCGGGTGATCAACGAGGACCTGAGCGCGTACCTCACCACCATCGCCAACGATGACCGGCCGAAGTTGGCCTCCGGCGACATCGTCCAACTGCCCTCCTTTGACTACTTGGATTCGTTGGAGCGGGATGTCCACTCCGTCGGCAAGCAAGGCTCGACTGCGATCCCGGAATCAGGGTCGCTGCTGTCCGCCGCGGCCACACTCACCGGAGGTCAGGCTGAACTGAATGCGCTCGCGCGCCGGCAGTTGCCCAACGTCGTCTTGTGGCTCCTCCTGTTGACCGCTTCGCTTTCGGCAGCGGTGATGGGGATCGTGGCGACGAACGTGAAGCGCCCCTACCTGATCTTCGGTTGGGCTCTGGTGGCCGCGGTCGGGGTAAGCGTGGTGCTCAGCCTGTACAACCCGTTCGATGGCACGGTCAGTGTGGACTTCCAGGCGCTAACCGACGCCGCCGAACGAATATCACAGAACGCCAACTGACGGCTGCGTCGCGGTCTCACGTCGGCCGGATCTCCGCTGCGATCACCGACATTGACACGAGGTGCGGCTGACCGAATGCCGTCACCATGGCCACGTCCGAGGCATCACGACCACGGCCGATGATCACTCTGCCCTTGCGTCGCTGGTTGTTTCGGGGATCGAACGTCCACCACCGATCGCCCAGCCACACCTCCATCCAAGCCGCGAAGTCCATCGGATCAGCCAGGGGCTCGACGTCGATCTGGGGCAGGTACCCGAACACGTAGCGGGCGGGAATGTCCAGGGCCCGACAGTAGGCGATCGCCAAGTGCGTGAAGTCGCGGCAGACGCCGAAGCCGGACAGGTGGACGTCGTGCGATGTCGTCGTCGCGGTGCTGCTGCCGTACTGGAACGTCAGGTGCGCGTTGACGTGATCGCAGACGGCCTGCACCCGCGCATAACCCGAGGTCGCTTGAGCGAAACGCCGCTGCGGTTCCTCCCCCAGCATCTCCGGAAGGCAGTAGCGGCTGGGCAGGGTGTACAGCAGCACTTCGTCGGGCAAGGCATCCGCGGACAGCTGCGGCGCAGCGGAATCCATCGGCTCAGCTTCCTCGGGAACCTCGACCTGCGCCTCATACCGGAATCGGGACTCACCCTCAGGCAGGACAAGTCGCAGGCAGCGATTGCCGTACACATCCGTGTAGGGATGTGTGGACACGTGCGGGTCGAGTTGCCACGATTCCGCATCGATCGACACCCCCGGCTCCGGACTCGCCCGGATCTGCATCACCACCGGAGTCGCGACGGGGGTGAGTTGCACGAACTCGCAGCCCACTCGAATCCAACGACTACCCATGAGTGCTCACATGTCATGGTGCACCCCACGCCCAGGTTGTGCCGGGTGTGGAACCGAATGGTGAGCATGCGAGCGCAGGGACCGGCTGATTCGCCCCCGAAACTCGTCGGAGAATCTCGCAAACCTGGGTGTTGCGGGCACATCGAGACATCGAACACATGTTCGAATAGGGCATGGCGGACGGGGCTTGACCGGTGATTGGCAGGCCAGGGGTTGGGGGTTGTGATGACGGATTCGATGCAAGAGCCAGGGGCTGATCCGGACTCGGGCGGTGACCGAAACGACGCTGATGGTCCGGGGTTGGATCTGGTGGCGCGGGTCGTGGCCGGGGCGGGGAACTGTCCGGCTGATGTGCTCGCCTTGGCTGAGGTCGTGGCCGCAGCGACCGAGACTCCCGTGATCGGTGATCTGGCGACGGGCGCGGGGGTCGCGGATCGGGTGACGGTGTTGGCTCGGCTGGTGGCGGTGTTGGAGGCTGAGGCTGGCCGTGCGTTGGCGGTGGCGGACCAGAACTCGCTTCTGCCGCATGCGCCGGTGACGCATCTGCAGCGTCATGCGGGCTGGACGGGTCGGGCAGCGTCGGCGTTGACGGTGGCCAGTCGCTTCGCGTCCCGCCATCCCGACCTCGCGGAACTGTGGCAGACCGGTCAAGTCTCAACGGAGGTGGTGGCCGCGATTGCTCGTGGCCTGCGGGGGGTCACCGCTGACGTCGAATCGAAGTTCCTGGCCGCCGTGATCACCCAACTGCCGGTGTTGTCGCTGGCGGGGGTGAAGCTGCTGGTGGCCCAGACGCTGGATCACCTGCATCCGGAGGATCGGGAG
>CAZCRC010000130.1:0-6183 GCA_964500995.1 uncultured Actinomycetes bacterium | reverse complement strand
AAAGGGCGCCGGCAACAGCAACTCGACGTTTCGATCGAGCGGTGAACCCAAGCGCAGCGTCGGATTCGCGATCCAGTCGTTGGCCGCCAACTCCCGACTCAGCGACGCCAGCCCCTCTTGGCTGAAGTCGCCCTCCTTCCACACCGCCGGGCTGGTGTGGTCCAACGTCGTGGCGAACAACGACAGCGTTCCGTCGCGGTTGTCGACGATCTCGATCAGTTGCTGCTGCTGCGGGTAATCCACGCAACTGGCCGCGGTGATCTCCCAGAATCCGCCGGTGCCGTCCTCGCGAGGATGAGCCACGATCGTGTTGATGTGGGTGTGCCCGTTCGACCACGCGACCAGGTTCGGGTACTTCAGCAGCATGTCGATGAACTGTTCGGTGTGGATCAGGGGCTGACTCTCCCCCACCGCAGCGACCGCCGTGTTCTCCAGCGTCTTGCTGTTGTGGTGACTGAGCACGATCGCCAGCTTGTTCTGCGCCTGCGCCTCTTGCAGTTGCGCCTGCAGCCAGTCGAACTGGTCCTGCGGCACGGCGCCATCAGCGCCCATGACCTGATTGCACGTGTCCAGCCCGAACAGCCGCAGATGCGGTCCGACATCGGCGGCCCAATACGTCTTGCCCGTATCGAGGTTGTCTTGGGTGAAACCGTGCCCGATCGGTCCGGGGTTCGGCTGCGTCACGAAATGTTCCTGCATGAACCCCATCTGCTCGAAGAACTTGCGCGCAGGGTCCGGCGTGACGTCCCGGAACCCCGACGGCGTGCCCACCTGAGTCCGGATCACGTGCTCCAGTCGCCCCAGCACCGTCGTGTCGGACACGTACCCCTGCAGGTAGTTCGTCGCCAGCCCCTCAGCCAACGCGGGCTTGCGCGATCCGATCGCCAGCGCACGCAGCGCCTCGTCGATCGGCAGCGACCCGTAGTACAGCGTGTCGTGGTTGCCGTAGACCGCGTACCACGGCGCCATCAATCCTTGGGACTCCACTGTCTGCGACACCGCGGCCTCGAGCAGCCCTGGAATCGTCGGGAACCCGTACGGACCGAACCGGTCGTTCGACGGATCGTCGGGGTGGTAGCCATACGTCGCCTCGGGCCACACCTGTGGCCCCTCGTACTGCCCCGCGGCGCCACTGTTCGGCGTCACCGGCACGCCGTCCATCACGTCGATGTACCAGCGCAGTTCCAGGTCCGAGTGCCAGTCCGCACTGTCGCCGGTGTTGAACACCGCCGCCATCGGAGCCCCCGTCAGCGGGCTGAACCGGGCGGCGTTCATGGCCTCGATCATCTGTGCCTGCACGTTGACCGTGAGCGTGTCCTGCGGCCGCATCGCTCCGGCGAACACGGACTCGCTCACCGCCTGCAGCGGCTCCAACCGGGCGGGCGACTGCGCGTCCTGGACATGGATGTCGGTCATGTGCCCCAAATACACCAGCGATCGGCGATTTGCCGTGCGTCCCGGTGCCGCCGCCTTGCCGAGCAGGTCGAGTCTGGGGATGTACGGTTCGCCGGGCGCAGTGACCAGGGTGCGGTATTGCTTGTAGCCCACCGCGCGCTGCCGGATCGTTTGCTGCAGCGTCGTGGGCACATCCGCAGGTTTCAGCGGCGCCGCCAACGCCGACCCCAACGTGGCCTGGGGCAATCCCCACACGGCGGCCAAGCCCGCCGTAGACGCCAAGAATCCCCGTCGCGACAATCCAGCCATGCGCCACTCCCGGTGATCTTTGGCAACTGACGCCTTACTACCAGAACCGCAGCAGGCTTGGGACGCGAAAGTGCACGCCACGTGAACATTCCGTGCCGGCATTGCCACTACCAGTGACCGCTGTCGAAGATCGCCTACATGGGCAAGTCAGCCACGCAGCCAGTGTCGGTCGGCAAGGCACTGGACAACGCCCCGATGTCCCGACTGCACGTCAAGTTCTGGCTGCTCGCTGGCCTAGGAATCATGCTGGATGGGTTCGACTTCTTCATCATCGGAGTCGCCAATCCGCTGATCGCCGAGGACTTCGACACCAGCGCGTGGCAGAAGGGTCTGGTGTCCTCGGCGGCCATCATCGGCTCGATCTTCGGGGCGGCTGTGCTCGGACCATTGGGCGACAAGCTGGGCCGACGCCGCATCTTCAAGTACGACCTGTGGATGTTCGTCATCTTCTCGGTGGCCTGCATGGTGGCCCCAGACCTTTGGACACTGATCGGAGCCCGATTCCTGCTCGGGGTCGCGATCGGCCTCGACTATCCGATCGCAGCCGCCTACCTGGCCGAGGTGCTCCCCAAACTCAACCGCGGCAGCTGGCTCGTATCCGCCTTCGCCCTGCAGGCCGTGGGCATGTTGTTGGGCGCCCTGGTCGGCGTGGCCGTGCTGTTGATCGCGCCCGAGGTGGATTCATGGCGGTGGATGCTCGGGTTCGGAATTGTGCCCGCCGTGATCATCATCTTCCTGCGTCGCTCAGTTCCGGAGAGTCCGCGCTGGCTGGCGCAGAACGGCCACGAAGCGGAGGCCATCGAGGTCACCGAGGCGCTGACCCAAGTGCCGGTCAAGGTCACCGACAAGGATCGGGAGCATCGCGAACAATCGGGTGAGGGGATCAAGGCCCTATATCAACCGGCGCTGTTCAAGAAGGACATGGTCCGGCGGACCGCGTTCACGTCGGTCCCGTGGTTCCTGATGGACATCGCAACCTACGGCGTGGGGATCTTCACACCCACCCTGCTGGCGGCCATGGCCTTGGCCGGTCCGGACGCCACATTCATGGCCGACGACATCGCCTCGACCGAGGGGACCGCGCTGCTGGACATCTTCTTGGTGCTCGGGTTCATCGCGGCCATCCTGACGGTGGAACGGCTCGGTCGGGTCCGGCTGCAGACCGTCGGATTCGCCATGATGACCGTGGCTCTCGTCCTGCTGGGAGTCGGTAGCGCCTTGCCGGGGGGTGGGGACGCGCACCTGCCGCTGATCCTGCTGGGGTTCGCACTGTTCAACTTCTTCATGAACGCAGGCCCCAATGCCCCCACCTACGCACTGCCGGCGGAGATCTTCCCCTCGGACATCCGCGCGGCAGGGCACGGGTTCGCCGCCGGAATGGCCAAGCTGGGCGCAGCGATCGGCGTGTTCCTGTTCCCCCTGCTGCTTGCCTCGATTGGGCAAGCCGCGTTGTTGTTCCTGTTGGCGGGCCTGTGCCTGGTGGCGCTGGTCGTGACGGTCGCGCTGCAGATCGAGCCTGCGGGCAAGTCTCTGGACGAACTGTCCGGGCGCCGAACCTCGGAACTGCATCCCCGCCCCACCCCCTCGTGAGCCATCCGCCG
Organism: uncultured Actinomycetes bacterium; assembly: GCA_964500995.1. GTDB lineage: Bacteria > Actinomycetota > Actinomycetes > S36-B12 > CAIWTL01. Next base: position 2,878 of record CAZCRC010000130.1, on the reverse strand, counting down.
ACCGCCCTTGTGGCGGGACTCAGGCGCGTGGGAGCGTCATGATGTGATGGGGACGAGGAGGGACATGATGCGACCACTGGCCACCGTGCTGGTTGACGAGAGTCACCGCCAGGCTTGGTCGATCCGTCCCGACGTCGCCGCGCGCATCAATCCGGTCAACCCGGCCGATGCGGGATATGTCCAAGCGGCGGAAGTGCTGCGCGAAGCAGGGTTCCCGACGTCAGCGCACGTTGCCGGGCCGTTGGACGACGAGGCACTCGCGGACGTTGATGTGCTGGTGCTGCCGCACTGCTCCAGCGACGAGTGGGAAGCGACCACCGGCGAGGGCTCGCCGGAATACACACCGGCGGAGATCGACACGATCGAGCGCTTCGTCCGCGACGGCGGTGGCTTGCTGATCCTGGCCGAGACCGAGCAGTCCAAGTACGGAAACTCGTTGGTCGACATCGCGGCGCGGTTCGGCATCGACATCCGCAACGCGACCGTGCAGGATTCCGTCGCTCGATTCCGGGACGTGGCGACGTGGCCACTCATCGAGCCGGTCACTGACCCCCGGTGGGACCCGTGGGCGGGTGTCCGCGCTGCCTGCGTGTACCGCAGCGGAGTCCTGGCATCAGCGTCGAGTGAGTCAGACGAGGTCGTGGTGTTCGGTCGTTCCAGTTCCACCGCGGCTCCGCCGCACGCCCCCCTCCTCGCCGCCGCGCTGGCGGGCCACGGGCGCGTGGTGGTCGCGGCAGACTCCGACATCTTCGGCGACGACTCCATTGCCGACCTGGACAACCGACGACTGTGGCTGAACCTGGTGACCTGGTCGGTGGCCGGCGCCGCCTTACCCCGGCCGCGTGCCGACGACGACGTGCTCGCCGATCCGGCATGGACCCAACTGGTGACCGCAGTCGAGTCGCTGCGCCCACTGCAGTCCCAGGACGGCTCGGTTCCGCCCGAGCACATGGCAGCGGCCACTGAGTACGTCGTCACTATCACCAGCGCGGTGGCCGCATTGGCTCCCCGGTTCCCACACCAACGCGATCAGCTGGCGGCGACGATCGCCGACTTCGACCGCTGGCGCGAGGAAGGTCTCGGGGTCCCGGACTTCCTGGACTCCCTGCTGCTGTTCCATCCCGAGCGGCATCGTGTCGACGGTGCGCAGCACCTGTCGGTGTTCCCGATGTACACCCAGAACGGCAACCGCACCCGCAACGTCGAGGCGGTCATCACGCGGACCGTCTGGCCGGACTGGATCGCCGAACTCGAGGCCGGTGCATACGACAACGCCGCATTCGTGCCCATCGAATTCGTGGGTTTCACCGCTGGCTACGACACGCACTCTGCGGTGCTTTTCCCCGAGACCGTCGCCACCCGTACCACGCCGGTCTTCACCTGGGGTGGGATCTTCTGCGATCGCGAGGCTGCCCGCTTCCGGACTGTGACCCGCGATGCCGCCCGACTACTGCGACTCGCGCTGCCCCCCGATGCGGAGATGCTCGTCAACGACCAGGACCTCGCGCAGCAGACGTTCATCTTGTGGGACCTGGTTCACGACCGAACCCACAGTCACGGGGATCTGCCGTTCGACCCGTTCATGATCAAACAGCGGATGCCGTACTGGATGTACGCGTTGGAGGAACTGCGCTGCGACCTGAACACGTTCCGACTCACCGCTGACTTGGAACGCGACGGCGTCGTGTTGGCTCGCCACGTGCGGTACGCGATCCTGTTCGACCGCTTGTTCCGGTTCCCCACCACGGGCGACCGGGTCCGAAACTATGACGGGCTCGGCGGTCAGATCCTGTTCGCCTGGCTGCATCAGCACGGCGTGCTGCACTGGACCGACAACACCCTGTCGATCGATTGGCTGAACGTGCAAGACAGTGTCGTCGCCCTGGCGGATCAGGTGGATGCGCTGTATCGCGCCGGCATTGACCGCAGTCGAATGGGGCACTGGGTGGCCGCGCACGAGTTCGTGTCGGGGCTCGTGCCGGCACATCCCGGATCGACGTGGGCACAAGGTCCGCGGGAACTGCCCGTCGAGCCCAAGGACGCCGTGGACGCCGTGCTGCCCGATGAGTTCCCCCTCAACGTGTTCTACGAGGCACTTCGGAAGAAGCTGGTGGGCACGATCGAGTCCACGCGCGGTATGACAAGTGACATGACTGGAGTAACAACATGACGCAACGCCCCGTAGTGGTTCTGCTCGGCGCCGGCATGGGTGGCCGAGGCGTCGCCCAAGCCCTTGCTCCCGCTGCCCACCTGGTGATCGTGGACGTCGCACTCCCTCCCGCGCAGGTCGCGTGCGACCTGGCGATCGCGCAGGGAGGCACCGCCGAGCCCGCGGTGGTGAACCTCACCTCGCTGCAGTCCGTCCAACAGTTCTGCGCGGAGTTGCTCGAGAAGCACGGGCGGGTAGACGCCGTGGTCCACCTGGTCGGTGGGTGGCGTGGGTCGGCCACCGTGAACGAGGACTCCATCGAGCAGTTCAACGAATTGCTGCCGGGCATCGTCGCCACGGTGCAGACGACGACCGTCGCGTTTCGGGAAGCCCTATTGGCTTCGCCCCACGGTCGCTACGTCATGGTGACGAGCACGTCGGTGCAGAATCCCCGCAAGGAGTACGCCGCCTACGCTGCCGCAAAAGCCGCCGCTGAGGCGTGGGTGCGCGCGACCGGCGATGCGTTCGAGGAGTCCCCAGCGCGTGCCTGCATCGTCGCGGTCAGTTCGCTGGTCGATCAGGCAATGCGCGACGCCAATCCCGTCAAGACGTTCTCGTCGGCGACGGACACGATCGAGTTGGGTCGGGCCATCGACTCGCTGTTGACTGACCCGGATCTGATGAACGGCGCCTACGTCGACCTCACCATCGACAAAGCATGACCACCAG
>CAZCRC010000129.1:0-6225 GCA_964500995.1 uncultured Actinomycetes bacterium | reverse complement strand
AAGCGAACGACCGATCAGGCGTGAGATCTCGTGGGTCCGGCCACCGATCTTGCCTCGGACCGATTCGCGCGCGCTGCGCGTCGATGTGGACCGCGGCAACATCGCGTACTCGGCCGTCACCCATCCCTCACCGGAGTCTCGGCGCCAGCGCGGGACTCCCGACTCGAAGGACGCCGCACACAACACTCGAGTACGACCGAACGAGACCAGGCACGATCCCTCGGCCTGGTCCAGCCACCCCCGTTCGAAGGTCACTGGTCGCAGGGCATCGTCGGCTCGGCCGTCAGTTCTGGTCACGGCGGCCACCTTACCTGCGGATCAGATCTCGACGATCAGTCCCTGCCGCGCCGCGATGACGTCGGGGCGCACCCTCTGCGCCTCGGCCAGGACCTGCTCGACCGGGTGCCACGGCACCAGATGCGTCAGGATCACCCGGCCGGCACCCGCCCGGTCGGCGAGGGCGGCAGCCTCGGGTCCGGTCAGGTGCAGATCGCGGGGATTGTCGGCATCGCTCAGGAAGGACGCCTCGAACAGGGCAACGTCGGTTCCCGCAGCGAACTGCACGAGTTCGTCGGTGGGGCCCGTGTCCCCGGAATACGTCACGGAGCGGCCGCCGGCCTCGACCCGGATCGCGTTCGACTCCACGGGGTGCCGCATCCGTCGGGTCGAGATGCGAAACGGCCCCACCTCGAACGTGGGCATGATCGTTCGGACGTCCAACTCGCCGGCCATGTCGGAGCTGGTCAGCCCGTAGGCACTCACCAGCCGCGTTGCGGTGTCCGGCGGCCCCCACACCGGAACTCGCTGGTTCTGCTGCCCGCCTGGGCGGTACTTCAGCGCGACGTAGTACGAGCACAGGTCGATGAAGTGGTCGACGTGCAGATGGCTGAGCACCACCCCGTCGATGCGGTAGATGTCCGTGACCTGCTGCAACGCTCCGAGAGATCCGTTGCCCATGTCGAGCACCAACCGGTGACCGTCCTGCTCCAACAGGTAGCAGGACGCAGGCGAGTCAGGACCGGGGAACGACCCCGAACATCCGACCACCGTGAGTTTCATGAGGTCAGCCTAGTTCTCGCCGACCAGAGCAACGGTCCCCACGGGGGCATGACCTACGTCACCGATCTCGGGACCCAAGAACCGCCGACCCAAACGAGCGAACGGTTCCGGGTCACCCGTCGCGACGAACCGGTGCTGGGGTGGGGGGGCTGATGTCGGTCGTAGCAGGTCGTTCGCCGCGAGGACGCGGTACACGTCCTTGGCGGTCTCTTCGGCGCTGCTGACCAAGGTGACCCCGTCGCCCATGACGTAGGAGACGACCCCGGTGAGCAGTGGGTAGTGGGTGCACCCCAGAACCAAGGTGTCCACCCCGGCCTCCTGCAGTGGCGCCAGGTACTCGTGGGTCACCTCGAGCAACTCGGGCCCCCCGGTCACCCCGGCTTCGACGAACTCCACGAACCGAGGGCACGCCTGGGACACGACGTCCAGGTGGGTGGCGGCCGCGAACGCATCGTCGTAGGCCTGCGAGGTCACGGTTGCCCGAGTTCCGATCACTCCGACCCGGTTGTTGCGGGTCGCCTGGACCGCTCGCCGGACCGCCGGCTGGATGACCTCGACAACCGGCACGTCGTAGCGTTCGCGGGCATCGCGCAGCACGGCCGCCGACGCCGAGTTGCACGCGATGACCAGGACCTTCACACCGTCGGCGACGAGGTGGTCCATGACCTCGAGCGCGAACTCGCGGACCTGAGCCAACGGCCGCGGCCCATAGGGTCCCCGGGCGGTGTCCCCGACATACACGATGGGCTCATGGGGAAGTTGATCCAGCACGGCCCGGGCGACCGTGAGGCCACCCACCCCGGAGTCGAAGATGCCGATCGGCGCGTCCATGTGTTCAGGCCCAGATCTGATCGTCGAGTGCGCGTTCGGCGTCCTCCAACGTGCCCTGGTAGGCCCCCGTGGAAAGGTACTTCCAGCCGCCGTCGCACACGATGAACGCGATGTCGGCCCGCTCCCCCGCCGCGACCGCGCGGTTGGCCACTGCGAGCGCCGCGTGCAGGATCGCGCCGGTCGAGATGCCAGCCCAGATGCCCTCTTCCGTCATGAGTTCCCGCGTTCGACGCACTGCGTCTTTGGGCCCCACGGACACCCGACTGGACAGCACACTCGGGTCGTACAGCTCGGGCACGAACCCCTCGTCCATGTTGCGCAGCCCGTACACAAGTTCGCCGTACCGCGGTTCTGCGGCGATCACGGCCACCTCGGGGCGGTTCTGCTGCAAGTAGCGGCCCACCCCCATGAGCGTCCCGGACGTCCCGAGGCCCGCCACGAAGTGTGTGATCTCGGGCAGGTCGGCGACCAGTTCCGGCCCGGTCGTACGGAAGTGGACGTCGGGGTTCGCCTCGTTACCGTACTGGTAGAGCATCACCAGGTCCGGGCGCTGAGCCGCCAACTCCTTGGCCACCCGGACAGCTTCGTTGGAACCACCCACGGCATTGGAGTAGATGATCTCCGCGCCCCACATTGTGAGGAGCTCGGTGCGCTCCCGTGAGGTGTTCTCGGGCATGACGACCAGCAGGTCGTACCCCTTCAGCCGGGCCGCCATGGCCAACGAGATCCCGGTGTTGCCGCTGGTGGGCTCCAGGATCTTGGCTCCGGGGGTCAGGGTGCCGGCAGCCTCAGCGGCTTCGATCATTGCCAACGCGGGCCGGTCCTTGATGGAGCCCGTCGGGTTGCGGTCCTCGAGTTTGGCCCACAATCGGACGTCGGCGGACGGCGACAGCCGCGGCAACCCGATCAGTGGCGTATGACCCACCGACTCCAGGAGTGAGTCGTACCGCATGTCGCTCCTCGTCACTGTCCGACCGGATCCTCCCGGCTCAACATCCCGATTATCCCGGTGATTCCCGTGCCCGCTGACCTGGTCAGCTGAACTCGACCGGTTCCTCGGTGATGACACCGTCGACGATGCGAAACGAGCGGAACTGGTAGGGCCCCTCGTCGGGGCCGCAGTCCTGAGTCGACACGAGGACATAGTGGGAGTTGGGCTCAGACGCGTAGCTGACGTCCGTGCGCGACGGATAGGCCTCGGTGGCGGTGTGGGAGTGGTAGATCACCACCGGTTCCTCGCCGCGTGAGTCCATGTCTCGGTACAGCCGCAGCAGATCCATCGAGTCGAACTCGTAGAACGTGGGCGAACGGGCCGCGTTCACCATCGGGACGAACCGCTGCGGATCGTCGGAGCCGACGGGGCCGGCCACCACCCCACAGGCCTCGTCGGGATGGTCACGACGGGCGTGCGCGACGATCTCGTCGGCGAGGGTGCGGGAGATACGCAACATTCATTACTCCTTGGATCCCGAAATCGCGTCCAGCAGACTCGCCTGCAACCAGGTCAACCATTGGTAGGCGCCGTACGTGGCTCGACGGGGGTCATCGGCGGGCCACTCGTCGGCGACGTCCTGATCGTCGGTCACGATACCGAGTCGCACGCCCAGGACGAGTCGGAGGTCGTTGAGCGTCAGCAGGAACCCGGTCGTCTCGTCGTCGGACAGGTCCACGGGCCGAGCTTTGGTCGAGTCGCCGTCGAATCGGGTGAGCACGGCGAGTGACGTCTGCAGTCGCTGCGACTTCTCCGCGCGCAAGGGTCCCTGCGTGTATCGGCGGAACTCCCCCGCGGCATCGGGATCGTCCAGGTAGCCGTCGGGGAACAGTCGTAACTCGGCAGGGTCTTCGGGGCGATCCGCATCGTCAGATCCGAACATCCCCGCGAGCGGATCATCACCAGCAGCAGGTTCGGCTGTGCCGACCAACTCGCCCAACTGCCGCAGCATCTCGCCGAGCACGAGCGCTTCGTCGGCGTCCAGCCGCAGTTGCACTCCGCGTCGGGACCGCGAGAATCCCCTCCTGAGGCCGAAGATCATGGCGTCAGTCGTCCTTCACCAGGGTGGCCCACAGTCCGTAGGAGTGCATGGCCTGCACGTCGCGCTCCATCTCTTCGCGAGACCCGTTGCTGACAGCGGCGCGGCCTTCGTTGTGGACGTCGAGCATCAGTGCGGTGGCCTTGTCCCGGTCGTACCCGAAATGGGTCATGAACACGTGCGTGACGTACTCCATCAGGTTCACGGGGTCGTTCCAGACAACCGTGACCCACGGTCGGTCCGGGACGACGTCGGTCTCGGACTCCTCCACGACATCGGGCATTGCAGTCATCGCACCCATGGTGCCACGCTCGACGCGACTGCCTACGCTGAGCGCATGCCGCCCCTCGTGATTCCGCCCCCCGATCCGGCGCTTACCCATTCCCCCTTGGTGGATCGGGTCCGCCGCGGGGTCATCGGTGACGACGTGGCGATGCCGGGACCCTTCGGTGACCGCCGCATCACGTACGCCGACTACACGGCCAGCGGGCGCGCCCTCGACTTCATCGAGGACACGATCCGCTCCCACGTGTTGCCCGCCTACGCGAACACCCACACCGAGAGCAGCGGGACCGGGTGGCAGACCACGAAACTGCGCGAGGACGCTCGCACGATCATCAAGGAGGCGGTGGGCGCTGACACCGATCACGTGGTCCTGTTCACCGGATCGGGATCGACGGGCGCCATCGACCGACTGATCGCATGCCTGAATCTTCGCCTTCCCGCTGACCTGTCCGCGCGCTACCACCTCGCCGACCAGATCCCGGCCGACGAACGCCCGGTGGTGTTCATCGGCCCGTACGAACACCACAGCAACGAGCTACCGTGGCGCGAATCGATCGCCGATGTGGTCACGATCCCCGAGGATCTGGACGGTCACATCGACGTCGCCGCACTCGAGCAGGAACTGGACCGCTACTCCGACCGCCCGCTTCTGATCGGTTCGTTCAGCGCAGCGAGTAACGTGACGGGGATCCTGACCGACTGTGACCGGATCTCGGAGTTGCTGCATGCCCATGGGGGTCTCGCATTCTGGGACTTCGCGGCGGCGGGTCCCTACGTGCGCATGTGCGTCGCGGCGCCGGCCGAGCGACCGTTGGCCTACAAGGACGCGATCTTTCTGTCCCCGCACAAGTTCATCGGCGGTCCGGGGACACCGGGGGTTCTGGTGGCCCGTCGAGCACTGTTCACGAACAGCGTGCCGGGTGTGGTCGGCGGGGGGACGGTCGCGTTCGTCAATCCCGATGAGCACGAGTATCTGGCCGACATCGAACACCGGGAAGAGGCCGGCACCCCCGCGATCGTGGAGTCGATCCGGGCCGGACTCGTGTTCGCCCTCAAGCAGGCGGTGGGACCCGACGTCATCGAGCAGATCGAGGCGGACATGGTGCACCGGGCGCTGGCCGCGTGGCGGGATCATCCCGGTATCGAGATCCTCGGCAACCCGAACACCGATCGGCTGTCGATCATCTCGTTCGTGATCCAGCGTCCCACGGGCAACTATCTGCATCACAACTTCGTGGTGGCGCTGTTGAACGACTTGTTCGGGATCCAATCCCGGGGCGGGTGCTCGTGTGCGGGCCCCTACGGCCATCGACTGCTCGGAATCGACCTGGCGACCAGTCACGAGTTCGAGCGCGAGATCTCCGCCGGGTGTGAGGGCATCAAGCCGGGCTGGACGCGGGTGAACTTCAACTACTTCCTGACCGATGAGGTGTTCCGCTACATCGTCGAGGCTGTGGGGTTGACCGCGACGTACGGGCACCGACTGCTGCCCTGGTACCGGTTCACGCCCGAGACCGGGCTGTGGCGCCATCAGGATTCACCCGAAGAACCACCGCTGTCGTTGTTCGACATGCGTTTCGACTCCCCGGATCCTCATCTGGCCGCGGAACTGCCGCGCGCCGACATCGCGGAACTGGACCGATACCTCGCCGACGCCACCGCACTGCTGACTGGCCTTCCGGATCCCACTGCCACGTCTCACGTGACGACGTTGGGTGCCGACTTCGAAGCACTGAGGTGGTTCGAACTGCCCGCGGACTGCCTCAGGAACGCTTCTTCTTCGACTTCTTCTTCGTCGCTTTGATCGATGTGTAGGGCTTCACCGCCGAGAAGAAGCCGGTGTCGAGTCCCGCGAGCTGCCATACGGCCACGCCGCCGATCCGCTGCTTCTTGACGATCTTCATCCGGCCGACGGCGGTCTCCTTGGCGCCGAACCAGACCTCTTTACGGACCTGGCAGTCAGCCGTTCGCTTCTTACCCTTGGCGTTCGTGTACTGGCCCGACTCGGTCTTGACGTACG
>CAZCRC010000128.1:3360-6243 GCA_964500995.1 uncultured Actinomycetes bacterium | reverse complement strand
TGACCACGGTGGTCGAGGGAGTCCGCACCGTCGAACAAGCGGACCTGCTGCGCGGCATGGGTTGTGACCGGATCCAGGGCCACCTCCATGCGGAGGCGCTGCCGCTGGTGGACCTCGTCGAATGGCTCCAGACCCGGCCCGCGCCGACGCGTGGTCGGGTGCGTCGTCGGTAGTGCCCCGTACGGTGGTGTCCGTGATATCACCAACCATGACGGCGCTGTCCGAGGTGGTCGCCTCGATGGGGGGCAGCGAGCGGCCGTCCCAGCAATTCATGGCTACGGCAGTGTCGGACGCGATGGATGCCGGCGAGGTGCTCCTCATTCAGGCGGGCACGGGAACCGGCAAGTCGGTGGGCTACCTGGTCCCGGCGGTCTTGTCCGTGATCGGTGCGGGACGCCGAGTGGTTGTGTCGACGGCGACACTGGCCCTGCAGCGGCAGTTGCTGGCCCGGGATCTGCCCGCCGTGATCGCCGGCATGTCGGATGCGTCCGCGGTCAGTTACGCCGTCCTCAAGGGGCGCGGCAACTACCTGTGTCGGGCCCGGCTGGCCGGGGCGGATCACGGTCCTGCTGAGGAGTTGGACCTCGGCGTCGGGGGCGGCCGGATGGAACAGCAAGCAGCTGCCGTACGGGAGTGGGCCACCGACACCGAGACGGGTGATCGCGATGACTTCGAGGGCGACGTCGACGATCGCGTCTGGCGCTCGTTGTCGGCCACGGGGCGCGAATGCGTGGGCGCAACGCGATGTGACTTCGGCGACGAGTGCTTCGCCGAGGCGGCCCGAAGTACTGCGACCGAGTCTGATGTGATCATCACCAACCACGCGTTGCTGGCGCTGGATGCTCTCGACGACAACCCGGTCGTGCCCGATCATGACGTGTTGATCATCGACGAGGCGCACGAGTTCTCCGCCCGGGCGACATCAGCGGCCACTGATGAACTCTCCGTGCGCGGCGCCGAGCGTGCCGTCACCTTGGCCCGATCCCTGCTGTCAGACGAGACCGTGGATCGGATGAGAGAGGCGATCGATGGGTTGGCCCAGGCACTCGCCGACCACGACCAGCAACAGCGGCCCATGCCGCCGGGGTGTGTCGCGCCGCTGGCGGTCGTTCGCGATGCGTTTCACCTCGGCCTGACGGCGGTGTCGTCCCAGGACTCCGCTGATCCGGCCGTGCGGCATCGGGCAGCTGCGGCACTGGACGAGGTGCACGAGGTGGCCGGGCGGCTGATCGCCGGGGCCGACAGCGATGTCACGTGGTTCTCGCCGTTCCCAGCGCCGGCGCTTCATGTGGCGCCGTTGTCCGTTGCGGCGGCACTGGGGGAGTACCTGGCGGAGCCGACCGCAACCGTGCTCACCAGCGCGACGCTCACGCTCGGTGGGGACTTCGCGGCGCTTGCCACCGAGCTGGGTATCGCCGGCTCGACGTGGCGGGGGGTGGATGTGGGTTCGCCGTTCGACTACGCCGCCCAGGGGATCCTCTATGCCGCAGCGGATCTGCCCCGGCCTGGCCGGGACGGTCCGGATCGAGCCGTGATCGCCCGGATCCGGGAGCTCGTGGCTGCTGCGGGTGGTCGCACCATGGTGCTGTTGTCGTCATGGCGTGCGGTGGACTCGGTGGCTGCCAGCCTGATCGAGCAGCCGGTAGCCCCGGGCATTGCGGTGCACGTCCAGCGTCGGGGGGAGCCCGTGGCCCGACTGGTCGACAAGTTCGCCGCCGACGAGACGAGTGTTCTGGTGGGGACGATGTCGCTGTTCCAGGGGGTGGACGTGCCCGGCCCGTCCTGCTCGCTGGTGATCATCGACCGGATCCCGTTTCCTCGGCCGGATGACCCGGTGCTGGCAGCGCGCGCGGACAAGGTGGAGCAGTCCGGCGGCAACGGCTTCATGGCGGTATCAGTGCCGCGGGCCGCGCTACTTCTGGCACAGGGTAGTGGCCGGCTCATTCGTTCCACGGCCGATCGCGGAGTCGTTGCGGTCCTGGATCCGCGACTGGTGACGGCACGCTATGGAGCGTTCCTGAAACGGTCGCTGCCCCCGATGTGGCTCACGACCGACGTGACCGTCGCGGTCGGAGCGCTTCAGCGCCTGGCGGCCACGCGGTCGTGATGCCGGCCGCGACTGCAGCAGCGGGGCGGTCTGCCGTCGGCGGCCGTCACAGTCGCCGCATCACACTGACGACCTTGCCCAGGATGGTGGCGTGGTCACCCGGGATCGGGTCGTAGGCGTCGTTGTGCGGCAGCAGCCAGACGTGTCCGTCCTTACGGCTCAGCGTCTTGACGGTCGCTTCGTCCTCGATCAGGGCGGCGACGATCTCGCCCGGGTCGGCCGACTGCTGGCTTCGGATCACCACGTAGTCGCCATCACAGATGGCGGCGTCGATCATCGAGTCGCCCTTGACCTTGAGCAGGAACAACTGGCCTTGACCGACGAGGTCCCGGGGTAGCGGGAGCACGGCCTCGACCTGCTCCTCAGCCAGAATCGGACCGCCCGCGGCGATCTGGCCCAGCAGCGGGACCATGGCCACGTCGTGTTCGGCGTGGTGGTCGGTTGCTGAGGAGCCGGTTCCCGTCGTCCGGGTCGATCCCGCCCCCGGTGATCCCTCGCCCAACTGCTGCGGTGTGTCGGTGACGATCAGTGCGCGCGGCCGGTTCGGATCCTTGCGCAGGTAGCCCTTCTCCTGCAGGACCGTGAGCTGATGCGCCACGGATGAGGTGCTCGCGAGTCCCACGGATTCGCAGATCTCACGGACGGTGGGGGGGTAACCGCGGTCGTCCACGGCGGACCGGATGACCTCGAGGATTCGTCGCTGCCGATTGGTCAGCAGGGCCACGGGTGCGTCACCTGTGGGCTCCTCCTGGCTGGTGGTGCTGCTGGTGGTGCTG
>CAZCRC010000128.1:0-3260 GCA_964500995.1 uncultured Actinomycetes bacterium | reverse complement strand
GCTGGTGGTGCTGCTGGTGGTGCTGGTGCGTGGCCCCATGTCGTGTTCCTTCCGGGCTGGGGGGTGGTCCTGCTCGGACCTCCCTGTGCGAACCGGTACGGCTACCGCGCCGGTTCCCGGTGTGGGGGTCCGATCGATCGGCTTCCGTGCTCCCGACGGTAGGGGGTGGGAGGCAGTAAATCAAACATATGTTCGAATAACTCTGGACGCGTGTCGGACCCCCTTGGTATCACTGTCTTATCGAACACGCGTTCGATCCTGGGCAGGCTGGTTCCGCCAGTCGCCCGGGGACACGAGGAGGTGTGACATGAGTCAACTGGCGATCGGTCCGATGGCAGGGGCCACCACGATGACCCGGCGGCCGTTCGGGGCTGCTCCGATCAGCGGGGTCGTGAGTCGACCCGCCGGCAGTGCTGCCAGTCGGTTGGCGCGGGTGCGGTGGTCGCGACTGGTCACCCTGCTGCTGCTGGTTGCGCTGGCGATCGCCGGTACCGCGGCGGCCCTGGGTCAGGCCAATGCACGCCCGGTCGTGGATCGTGGCGACGGTGCGGTGGTGGTGGGTCGGGACACGGCGTTGCGTGAGCACGTGGTGGCTCCCGGGGACACCCTGTGGCGGTTGGCGGAGGCGACAGCACCCGGTTCCGACCCGCGTGAGCTGGTGGACCGGATCATGCGGCTCAACGGACTGTCGGGGGTGGACGTCCAGGTGGGAACGATCCTGCTCCTCCCGGCGCAGCCGTAGTCACTTTCCGTCAACTGGTGACGACACGCTGAGCCAGGGGGTTGCGCTGTTGGGCGCCAGGGCTTAGTTTCCCTACATCTAGTAGTTACACCGTTGTACTTCATCCACAGGTTGTGGTCGTTGGTACACAGGACATCCCCAGGTCACCCCCAGGATTGTCCACAGGAACGGCCCAGATGGGGCCCGAAAGGCGGAGCACGGCTCATGAACTGCCCCTTCTGTCGCGATGCCGATTCCCGGGTCGTGGACTCCCGTGCCACCGAGGACGGCGCCTCGATCCGGCGCCGTCGGCAGTGCTCCTCGTGCGGCCGCCGGTTCACGACCATGGAGAGCCCGAGCCTCAACATCGTCAAGCGCAGCGGAGCCTCGGAGCCGTTCAGCCGCAGCAAAGTGATCTCCGGTGTGCGCAAGGCCTGTCAGGGCCGCCCCGTGAGTGACGACGATCTCGCCGTGCTCGCGCAGCGCGTCGAGGACACGATCCGGCAGTCCGGCTCCGCCGAGGTCGCCAGCGGTGAGGTGGGTCTGGCGATCCTGGGACCGCTGCGCGATCTCGACGAAGTGGCCTACTTGCGCTTCGCGTCGGTCTATCGCGACTTCTCGTCGCTGGCCGATTTCGAGAAGGAGATCGAGACGCTGCGCCACGACGCGGGGCTCACCCCGAACTGACCGCGATCCACCACGAACCGACAACCGAATACCAACCCCAAGAACTTCCCCTTACCCACTGAAGGAGACCGAGGATGACCCAGACCCCACAGGAGGAGTCAGTGCGCCAGGACGGCCGTGACACCGGACCCGACACGAAGGACCTGCGCGACGGTGCCCGCCGCCCCCGCCGCCAGGGCCTGCCGATCGAACGGGTCTTCAGCGAACCCGGCCGGCACCCCTACGACACGGTCACCTGGGAGCGTCGCGACGTCGTCCAGTCCAACTGGAAGACCGGCGAGACCGTGTTCGAGCAGCGCGGGGTCGAGTTCCCCGAGTCGTGGAGCGTGAATGCGTCCACGATCGTCACCACGAAGTACTTCCGGGGGGCGGTCGGAACCGAGCAGCGGGAGTGGTCGCTACGCCAACTCATCGACCGGGTCGTCAACCGATACGTCGAGGCCGGCCGCAGCAACGGTTACTTCGCCACCGATGCCGACGCCGCGGTGTTCAGTGACGAGATGACGTGGCTGTTGCTGCATCAGCACTTCTCCTTCAACTCCCCGGTCTGGTTCAACGTGGGCACCTCGAGCCCGCAGCAGGTCTCCGCCTGCTTCATCCTGGCGGTCGACGACACGATGGACTCGATCCTGAACTGGTACCGCGAGGAAGGGCTGATCTTCAAGGGCGGCTCCGGCGCGGGGCTCAACATCTCCCGGATCCGGTCCAGCAAGGAACTGTTGAAGTCCTCCGGTGGTACGGCATCCGGGCCGGTGTCCTTCATGCGCGGGGCCGATGCCAGCGCGGGCACGATCAAGTCCGGTGGGGCGACGCGGCGCGCGGCCAAGATGGTCGTGCTCGACGTGGATCATCCCGATATCGAGGAGTTCATCGAGACCAAGGTCAAGGAGGAGGAGAAGATCCGGGTCCTGCGTGACGCCGGCTTCGACATGGACCTGGGGGGCAAGGACATCACGTCCGTGCAGTACCAGAACGCCAACAACTCCGTGCGCGTCAGTGACGAGTTCATGCGCGCTGTGGACAGCGACGGCGAGTTCGGTCTCAAGGCACGCACCGATGGCTCCGTCATCGAGACGGTTCAGGCCAAGCGGTTGTTCCGTTCGATGGCTGAGGCGGCGTGGGCCTGCGCGGACCCGGGAATCCAGTACGACGACACGATCAACGACTGGCACACGACGCCGGAGAGCGGGCGGATCACCGCGAGCAACCCGTGCAGCGAATACATGTCCTTGGACAACTCGTCGTGCAACCTCGCGTCACTGAACCTGATGAAGTTCCTCGGAACTGACGGCGCGTTCCAGGTGGATCGGTTCGTCAAGGCGGTGGAACTGATCATCACCGCCATGGACATCTCCATCTGCTTCGCGGACTTCCCGACCGAGGCGATCGGCAAGACCACGGTCGACTACCGCCAGCTCGGCATCGGGTACGCCAACCTGGGTGCGTTGCTGATGGCGTCGGGCCTGCCCTACGACTCTGATGCGGGCCGGGCCATGGCGGGTGCCATCACGTCACTGATGACGGGCGTCGCCTACCGCCGCAGCGCCGAGATGGCCGGGGTTGTGGGTGCCTACAACGGTTTCGCTCGCAACAGTGAGGCCCATGTGCGGGTCATGCGCAAGCATGCGGCCGCGACGGACAACATCCGCTCTGTGGCCACCTTCGACCGTGAGGTCGCGACGGTCGCGGCCCAGGAGTGGCGCTCGTGCCTGCAGATCGGCGAGAAGAACGGTTGGCGCAACGCCCAGGCGTCGGTGCTGGCACCGACCGGGACCATCGGCTTCATGATGGATTGCGACACGACCGGCATCGAGCCGGACTTCTCGCTCGTCAAGTACAAGGAGCTCGTCGG
>CAZCRC010000127.1:0-6288 GCA_964500995.1 uncultured Actinomycetes bacterium | reverse complement strand
GGATCCGACCGCTGCCGTCGAGACAGCCAGGGCCGCGGCGCAACTGATGGCGAGGAACGTGGTGCGACTCATGGCGGACTCCTTCATGTGGACCTCCCGTTGTGTGTCCGCACCCCTCCCCTGGGCGCTTCTCGACTGTAGGTGAGCGAGCCGACGGATGCTCGCCCACAAACCGGCACATGACTGAGGGGCGGAACCACAAGGTCCCACCCCTCAGTCGTTCTGAGGTGCCGTTCAGGCGACGGCGGAAGTCACCACAACCGTCGCCTCAAAAGTCAGGGCCGGGGAGCCGGCAACCTTGGCCGTCACGGTCTGCTTGCTGGACTTGTTGCCGCCCGGCAGGTCCACCAGCACGCGAGCCACAGCGGCGTCGTAGCAGTTGTCGGAATCCTCCCGCGCCGGGGCGTCGGCGAACGAACCCTGGGGGCAGAAGTTCTCGTGGACATCGACGTCGTTCTCGAAGCCCTGAACCTCAACCAGCGCCTTGTTGGCCGTCGTGGTGATCTCGTGGTCCAGTGAGTTGCTCAACTTGATGGTCTGCCCGTCCTTGGCCTTGAAGTAGCCGTCGGGACCGTGGCTGAAGTCGCCCCACGCACTGGGGATGGTCTTGTCGGCATCAGGTGCCAGTCGCACTCCGAAGCTCACCTCACCCTTGCCTCGGATACCGGTGTCGCCGTCCTTGATCACCCTGATCTGGGTGACCTTGGCGGTCACGATTCGCGTTTGACGCTTCGCGGGCGGCAAGGCGGGCGCGGCATCAGTCGTCGTGGACCAAGCGCGCTGCACCGGCAGGAACCCGGAACTCAGCGGCACGGACACCAGGACGAAGTACTTGGTCTGCGGCTGGGTCCCCGTCACGGTGTGCGAGAACTTGTAGGTCGGGGCTCCCCCTGCCAGTTGGCCTGGCTTGCCCTTTCCGATCCGTGTGCCGGTCACCGTGACCGACTTGACGGACTTGCCGAACGAGTAGACCCCGTCGGTCTTGGCCAACTGCTGCGTCGAGGACTGGAACAGTGACGTCTTTCGATTCGACTTCCAGTGGTACGTGAAGCTGAACGCCTTGATCGGCTTGACCGTGAAGTCCGTCAGCGTCGCCCCGGATGCCACTGGCGGCGCGTCAGCGATCCCACCGGGAGCAGTGGGCGTCGGAGCCGGAGCCGCGATATCGCTGGGGCCCTGGGGCAGGTCAGTGGGAGTGGGGGCGGCGATCCCACCCGGTCCGGTCGGTGGCGTCTGCGCGGATGAGGCGAGGTCGGTGGGACCGCCGGAGGGGGCGGCAATGGCAGCCCCGGTCCAAGCGCCGGACATCAGGATGGTTCCCGCTGCGGCTGTGGCGATGAGGGTGGAGATTCGGTGGGACATCGTCGGCTTCCTTCTCGTTTCGCAACGACCGTTGTGGCCGTCACACAGGTAAGAGACCTGGCCGACGAGATTTCAACAATTTCTTGGGAAGTTTTTTCGGGACGACTTTCTCGGGTGTGGGGGCGCCTGGTCGAAAGGGTCTGTCATCGGGTCACTATCCACGAGATCAGCCGGCGTGGCCGGCGAGCCCTCACGTCACCTCACGCCCATGCCCGCACCCGCGCCAGGAACTCCTGAGTGCGGGGGTGCTGCGGGCGATCGAAGAACTCGTGAGCCGCCGCCTGTTCCAGCACGACACCGTCGGCCAGGAAGCACACCCGGTCGGCGACCTCACGCGCGAACGTCATCTCATGGGTGGCCATCAGAATCGTCATCCCCGAGTCCTTGAGCTCCTTGATGACGTCCAACACCTCCCCCACGAGCATCGGATCAAGGGCGGACGTGACCTCGTCGAACAGCATCAACTCCGGCTGCATCGCCAGTGCACGCACGATCGCCACCCGCTGCTGCTGCCCACCTGACAGCCGGTCGGGGTAGTCCTGGGCTTTCGCAGCGAGTCCGAAACGCTCCAGCAGTTCCGCGCCACGCTCCTCCGCCGCCCGCTTGGACAGCCCGAGCACCTTGCGGGGGGCCAGCGTGATGTTGTCCATGACCGACATGTGCGGGAACAGGTTGTACTGCTGGAACACGATCCCGACCTGCTGCCGAACCTGATCCAAGTCCACATCGACAGCCGTGATCTCGATGCCCGGCTGCCCACCCAGCCTGATGACCCCGGCGTCCACCGCGACCAGGCCATCGATACAGCGAAGCAGCGTCGACTTGCCGGATCCCGACGCACCAACCAACGCGATGACCTGATGCAGCGCCACGTCCAGATCGATCCCCCGAAGCACCGGGACACCGTCGAACGCCTTGTGGACGTCTCGGATCTGCAGGTAGGTCATGAGCTGCTCGCCATACTGCGCCGCGCCGTGGAGCGCCGTTGCAGCCAGTCGGTCAACCGCGTCAGCGGCAGGGTGATTGCGACGAACAGCAGGGCCGCGACCACGTAGGGCGTGTAGTTGAAGTTCGCGGTGACCTCGATCTGCGCGGCCCGCAACACCTCGACCGGACCGAGCAACGACACCAAGGCCGTCTCCTTCTGCAACGCGATGAAGTCATTCAGCAGGGGCGGGATGACCCGACGGATCGCCTGAGGCAGGACGACGTAGCGGGTCGCCTGCAGCGACGACAGCCCCAACGAACGCGCGGCTGCGCGTTGCGACGGATGGATGGACTCGATCCCTGCCCGGTACACCTCGGCGACGTAGGCGGAGTAGCTGAGAATCAGCGCCACAGTGCCCCAGACCAACGGCGACGTCGGCACCCCCTGTAACTGCAGTGCCGGAACGCCGAACCCGAGCAACAGGATCACCAAGATCGTGGGGACGCCGCGGAAGAAGTCCACGTACACCGTCGCCAGGATGCGGATCGGCAGAAGTAGCGGACCCGTGGTGCCGCGAGCCAGCGCGATCACCAGCGCGAAGATCAGGATGCAGACCTCGGCGATCAAGAAGATCTTGATGTTCAGGACGAACGCCCGCATGATTTCCGGCCATGCCGCCACTGCGGCATCCCAGTCGAAGAACTTGGCCTGGACCTGCGGCCACCCAGGACTCGACGTGATCACCGCGGCGAGCACCGCGAAGACCACCACCGTGGACACCACGGCCAGCACAGCGTTGCGGCGGCTGCGCTTTCGCCCCAACTCGAACCGCGTCGGGTCCACGTAGGGCATGGCAGGCGCCTCGAGCGGCGCCTCAGCCGGAGTGGTCATCGGCTGACTCGACCGGTCAGGACGACGGGCTCGCGGACGCGGGGGCCGACGAGGCGCCCGACTCCTGGAAGTACGGCGCCGACTCCCCCGCCAGCCACTGATCCTGAAGCTTCTGCAGTTCGCCGGACGACTTCAGTTCGTTCACGGCCCAATCCACGCAGGACACCAACGGGCTGCCCTTGGCCATGAGCAAGCCGAACTCCTCGCCGTCGCCCTCAGGCTGGAACTGGCCGACGATCTTGGCGTCGTCGAACTCGACGGCGGTGACGTAGTACGCGGTGGGAAGATCGACCACGATGCCGTCGATCTGACCGGCGTCCAATGCGCTCTTCGCGTCGTTGGTGTCGTTGTAGACCATTGCTTCGGTCTCGGGCTGCACGACGTCGTTGATGAACTCCAAGCTGGTCGTTCCGACCTGTGCGCCCAGTTTGGCGGTCTTGAGTTCCTCGATCGTCGTCGCGTTGGCGATGGGTGAGTCCTTCAACGCGACCACGGCCTGGTTGACGGTGTAGTAGCCCTCGGAGAAGTCGACCTGCTCGGCCCGCTTGGGAGTGATCGAGATCTGGTTGATGTCGAAGTCGAAGTCCTTCTCACCTGGGGCGTAGGACTTGTTGAACGGCACCGTGACCCACTGGACCTGCTCGGTGGCGTATCCCAACTTGCCGGCCACGGCATACGCGACGGCGGACTCGAAGCCCTTGCCGTTGGACGGATCATCGTCCTCGAAGTACGGCGAGTAGGCGGGCTTGTCGGTCCCGATCGTCAACTGTCCGGGCGTGAGCGTGGCCAGTTCGCCGGTGCTGCACTGCTCGGCAGACACCTCACCGGTGGTACTGCTCGCCGTGGAGCCGGTGCCTGCGGTGCTTGCGCAGCCCGCCAGAACCAGCATTCCGGCGCTGACAGCGACGACCGACATCGTTCGAGTACTCATGTATGCCCCAACCCTTGCGAGAACACCGCATATCGTGCCACGACGGACACCCTGCGACCTAAACCCCGGTTCAGTGCGAGTAGGTGCTGACCAGGGTCGCCCGGGCCACCGCGTGGGCCGTCAGGTGGAACCCGACCACAGCATTGGTGGTGTCCGGCCCCAGGTCCAGTCGCTCGGTGTCGAGAGCATGGACCACGAAGAAGTAGCGGTGTGGCATATCGCCGGGGGGCGGTCCGGCCCCGCCGAAACCGGAGTAGCCGTAGTCGTTGCGCATCTGCACGGCACCATCGGGCAAGCCAGATCCGTCCGGGCGACCGGCATCGCGCGCGACCGAGACGACCTCGGCGGGGATGTTGATCACCTGCCAGTGCCACCATCCGCAAGCCGTGGGCGCGTCCGGATCGAACACCGTGACCGCGAACGACCGCGTCGTATCGGGGAACCCCGACCACGCCAGGTGTGGGGACTGATCCTCGCCGCTTGCGCCGGAGTGCACGTGCGCCATTGGCAGCTCACCACCGGGGATCAGATCGTCGCTGGTCACCGAGAACTGCGGGACGACGGGAAGGAAGTCGTAGGGATCCGGAGTCTGCTGACGCTTGAGTGACACATCGCCTCCATTCGTGCACGGCCAACGCGAGAGTACCGTGGAGGCGTGACAGCCTCACCTGCGCGTTCCACCGACCGATCCGCGACCGACGCGCCGCTGCCCTCGGTCGCTCCCAGCATCCTGCTCCCCCAGGGCACACCGGAGTTCGGGGTGTTCGCTGGCATCCCGGCCACCATCGACTACACCGGACTGTCAGCGCCCCACTCGCGCAACCGGGTTCAGCGGTTCCTGCGCCACAAGAAGTGGATGTACGTGTTCGCCACCACCGACGACGTCGTCCTGGTGGCTGCAATCGTCGATGCCGGCCCCACCGGCACCGGGTTCGTGATGGTGACCGACCGCGCGACCGGTGAGGTTCTCGCCGATGCCAGCCGTCCCGGCGGAGCTGGCCCGCTCACCGGAGTCAACGACCGGCCCGTCGAGGGTCATCGCAGCCACTACGTCGTGCCCGGCACGCTGATGACGGTGCGGGGCAGCGACGACGAGTTGCGACTCCAGGCCACGCTGCACGCAATTCCCTTCATCCCGCTGGTGAGTGAGCCGTGGCTGGAACTGGACCTGCGGCTCAGCCACCACATCCACCCCGGCATCACCGCGGTCACCGAGATCGAGCAGGACTCCCCCATGGTCACCGCCACGGCCAAGAACGCGGCGCTGCCCACCCATGGCCAACTGACGATCCGCCGTGGTGACCAGTCGGAGTCCTACGACTTGTCGGGCGGTCTCGGCGGGTTCGATTACACGAGTGGATTCCTGCCCCGTCACACCGCGTGGAATTGGGCCTTCCTGACCACCACCCTTGCCGACGGCCGGACGGTGGGCCTGAATCTGGTGAGTGGATTCAGCGGGATCGGCGACCACTCGCACGAGAACGCCTGCTGGCTGAACGGCGTCGCTCACCCGCTGGACCCCGCCGCTCGCATCGAGTTCCACGAGGATGACCTGATGCACCCCTGGCGGGTCACGACCCGCGACGGCGCCGTCGACCTGACGTTCACCCCGCTGACCGTGCACCGGGAGAGCCTGAATCTTGGCGCGGTGCGCAGCCGCTTCATCCAACCGACCGGGCATTTCACCGGCACCATCACAGTGGCTGGCGAGCGCCTCACGATCGACTCCGCACCCGGCGTGGTCGAGGACCAGGATGTCCTGTGGTGACCCCACCCACGCTGGCCCCGCTGCTCATCTCCGCCCCCTTCGGCAACTACATCCAGCCCGTCGGAACGACTCCGACGGTCGGAACGTTCACGGCGCTGCGCCGCGGCGGTCGGCCAGCCGCGTTCGGCCGCGCCATCCTGACGGTCCGCTACTACCGACGATTGCAGGCCTGGGTCAACAAGATCGGGCTGCGCAACCCCGGCATCGAGTCCCTGATGAGCGGAACGCATCGCGGACGCCCGCTTGCGGAATGCGTCCTGTCAGTGCACGGGTTCACCCCCGACGAGTGGACCCTGCTGCTGGATCGCACGCGCTCGCTGCGGCCATTGGCGCTGGAACTGAACATCAGCTGCCCCAACGTCGGCGAGATGACTTGGCCGGAGTCGTTGTTCGCCGACGCCGTCGCCA
>CAZCRC010000126.1:0-6298 GCA_964500995.1 uncultured Actinomycetes bacterium | reverse complement strand
GTGCCGGGATCGACGTTCAGATACGGATCCAACTTCTGCATCGTGACCCGCAGACCACGCGCCTTGAGCAGATTGCCCAGACTCGAAGCGGTCAGGCCTTTGCCCAATGACGATGCAACGCCGCCCGTGACGAACAGGTGCTTGGCAGTCCCACTACTCATGGGATCTCAGGCTATCAGTGACTCAGCGGGGCCCCGCTCCGCTGAATCGGGCGATTCGCGCGACTGTCGACTCGTCACCGGGCCGGGGCGGACATCTCCGCTCGGAACTGCGCCAGACCCATGGGACCCAACTGCAGGGCCGTCATATGCCAGGACTTGAGGTCGAATTCGGGGTCTGCTGCGCGCGCCTCGTCACGCAGGTCCAGCCAGACCCGCTCGCCCACCTTGTACGAGATCGCCTGCCCGGGCATGCCCAAGTAGCGATCCACCTCGCTCGCGGCGAAGCCGGGTTCGACCAGGGCGGTGTTCACAAGTAGTTGTTCCGCGAGTCGCGGGGTGATCGGGCCGCGCTCGCTCCTGACGCCACGGGGCACTGACCGGTGCGTGTGCAGTCCGATGTCGACGACCACCCGCACAGCCCGCATCAACTGGGCGCTCAGGAATCCGATCCGGGTGCCGGGTTCGTCGAACCATCCCAACTCGTCGCACAGGCGTTCCGCGTACAGCGCCCAACCCTCGGCCTGTCCGGAGGTCATCCCCAGGACCCGTTGGAACCGCGACATGTCCGCCATGGTCGCGGTGGCACCCAACTGCAGGTGATGACCGGGGACCCCTTCGTGGAACCACACGGTCTCGAGCCACCAACGTGGGAACACATCGGCCCCGCGGGTCGGGTACCAGGTGCTGCCGGGCCGCGACAGGTCCTCACTGGGAGGCACGTAATAGGGCGCGGCCGCTGACCCTTCGGCCGCCAACTGGACGCCGCACTCACGCACCCGCGGGTCGAGGTCGAACAGTTCCCCGTCCACGCGGGCCGTGGCGGTGTCGGTCAACTCCCGCAGGTGATGCAGCAGTGCCGTCGTGCCGTGGATCTGGTACTGCGGATCGGCGTCGAGCCGCGCCCGGACGTCGCCCAGGGGAAGTCCCGGTTCCAGGCGATCGACCTCGGCCCGCAGCTCCCGGGACAAGCGCTCGACCTCGACCCACCCCCAGTCGTAGGTGTCGTCGAGATCCAGGTCGAGGCCATTGAACGCCGCGGCCGCGCGCAGGTAGCGCTCCTCGCCCACGGCGTCGGCAGACTCCGCCTGTGGCGCGTACACGTCGGACAGCCACACCGAGGTGTCCAGGAAGGCCCGGCGGGCACCCCGAACCACGTCATCGTCCATTCCGGACCGGTCGCGGAACCCCGTGAGCCAGTCGTTGCCGTACGTTGCCAGTTGCTCGGCGACAGCGATGGCCTGGCGACGTGCCGCTGGGGAACCCGATGCAATCCCTTCGGTGAGGGTCTCGCGCCATCCCGCCATGGCGGCGGGCACAGCGGCCACCAGCGCGGCTCGCTGGTCCGGGGCCGCGAATTCCAGGGCCATGCGAATGTGCTGCGGTGGGCTGGACAGGATGTTCACGTCGCGCAGGTGGTCGCCCGCCTCGGCCGCTGCGACAGTGTGGCGCAGTTGATGCACCATCACGTCCCGCGCGACCCGATCAGCGGATGTGGCGGCAGGTAGCGCCTCCGTCGTCCGCAGCAGTTCCGCGGCTTCCGCGTGCCGTGCCGAGTACCCGGCAGGGCTGTAGTCGGTGAGCGCTTCGGTGGCCTCGGGCAATCCCAGAATCACCGCCAGGCAGGGATCTCCGGTCGCGATCGTGCGGACTGCCCTCTCGGACAGTTCAGTGACGCTGCTGTCGGCAGGGCCGGAGTCGGCGGATGTCATCGTGGCGACCCCCGCCGGGCATCGGCCTCGATGGCCGCCAGGTCCAGAAGTTCCTCGGCGTGGGCCAGGGCCGCTGCCGAGTCTTCTTGGCCGGACAGCATGCGAGACAACTCCGCCGCCCGATCCGCACCCGTGACCTCCAGCACGCTGGTCGCTGTGACCATGCCGTCGGAGTCCTTGCGCACCACGATGTGTTGGTCGGCGAAACTGGCCACCTGCGGCAGGTGGGTCACCACCAGAACCTGCGATCGTTGCGCCAGTCGCGCGAGCCGCCGACCCACCTCGACCGCCGTGCGCCCGCCGATGCCCGCATCCACTTCGTCGAAGATGAACACGCTCGGTGGGCTTGTCTCGGCCAGCACCACTTCGAGTGCCAACATGATGCGGGACAACTCGCCCCCCGAGGCGCCGTCACCGATCGGAGCGGGACTCGCCCCTGCGTGCGGCGCCAAGAGGAACCGCACGACGTCGGTGCCGGACTCCCCGAAGGCGACCGAGGAGCCGTCCGAGAGTGTGAGACCGGCCGGGTCGGCGCGATGGTCCACCTCGGCGACGAAGTGGGCTTGCGGCATGGCCAAGCCGGCGAGTTCGGCACTGACACGTGCGGACAAGCGTTCCGCTGCCTGCCGCCGCGCTGTCGTCAGTCGGTCGGCCGCTGACGCGAGGTCGGTCACCGCAGCCGACACGGCCGAACGAAGCTCCGCCACGTTCTGATCATTGCCAGTGAGATCAGCGAGCTCAGCGCGGATGGAGTCCGCGTAGGCCACGACCTCGGCGGTCGTGGCACCGAAGCGACGCGTCAGCCGAGTGAGTTGCGCCTTGCGCGCCTGCAGCGTGGCCAGTTGACCTGGATCGGCCGAGACCTGGCTGAGGTGGACGCGAAGGTCTGCGCCGATGTCGCCGATCTGTTCCTGCAGGGCGAGCAACCGGTCCACCAGCGGCTGGAGTGCGGGGTCGTGACGCACGGCCCGCCTGACCGCGTCGGCCGACCGACCCAGTTGGGCCGCGGCACCGTCGTCATCAGCTGTCACTGCCGCGTCGGCTAGCGACAGATCCTCCTGCAGCGCCTCGGCGTTGGCGAGGCGGGCGATGGTGGCCGTGACCTGGTCTTCCTCACCCGGCACCGGGGCCACCTCGTCGATGGCGGTGAGTTCGGCGCGAAGTCGTTCGATCCGGTCGGTCCGCTCGCGCCCAGCTGCCGTGATGTGGGCCAGTCGGGCAGACAGCTCCAGATAGTGCCGATAGTGTTCGCGATACTCCGTCAGCACGTCGGCCAGTTCGTCTCCCGCGAAGCGGTCGAGGGCATGGCGCTGAGTGCGGGTACTGCGCAGCCCAATCTGATCGCTCTGGGAATGCCGTTGCGCGACTGTCTCGCCGACTTCGGCCAACACGCTCAGCGGCACTGTGGCACCGCCCGCCACCGCTCGGCCTCGTCCACTGCTGGGGACATGCCGCCCAATGATCAACTCGCTCAGCTGATCGTCGACAGGGTTCACTTCGCCCCCGGCTTCACGCACCCGTTCCAACGCGGGGCTGGTCGAGGGCAGATCGACCGTGGCGTGGACTCGGGTTCCGTCGGGGCCCAGCAACGATGTGTCGAATCGGTCCCCCAGCACGAGTCCGAGCGCCGACACGACCATGGTCTTTCCCGCACCGGTCTCGCCGGTGAACACCACCAGGCCGGGCACCAGATCCAGATCGGTGGCCCGGATAACACCCAGGCCGCTGATGGCCACGTGTGAGATCACTGTGGGGCCGCCCCTCGCCAGCCATCCACCGGCAGGTGGAACTTGGCCACCAGTCGGTCGGTGAAGTCGGCACTGTGGAGTCGGGCAAATCGGATCGGCTGGTCCATCGCGGTGACCTCGACACGACTTCCCGGTGGGACGGTCACGTCACGACGGCCGTCGCACGTCAGGATCGCCTCCTGGCCGTCGATCGCGAGTTCGAGGGCGACCGTGATCCGGGGATCCACCACCAATGGGCGGGCGAACAGGGCGTGGGCGCTGATGGGGGCCACCATCATGGCGGCCACTCCCGGCCAGATCACCGGTCCGCCGACACTCCAGGCATACGCCGTGGAGCCGGTGGGGGTGGCGATCACGACACCGTCGCAGCCCCACCGCGACAAGGGGTGGTCGGAAATCTCGAGCATCACCTCGATCATCCGTTGCCGGGAGACCTTCTCCAGGCTGGCCTCGTTGAGGGCGAACGACTGCCACAGTTCCGTGCCGTCGTGCATCACCCGCACGGTCAGGGCCAGCCGCTCCTCGACGACGTAGGACCGGTTGACGACTGTCGCGGTGACGTCGGGCACGTTGTCCGATTCCACCTCGGCCAGGAACCCGACGTGGCCGAGATTCACACCGAGCAGGGGCACGTCGGTGGCCACAGCGAACTCGGCGGCGCGCAGGATCGTGCCGTCTCCCCCGACGACGACCACCAGTTCGCACGCCGACGAGGACGGATCCCACACCTCGACCGGAACCTCGGGGTCAGCTGTCCGGAGGTCGGCCAGTTCCTCGGCCGGGACCCCTACGTGGATTCCCGCCGCCGTCAGTTGGCGGGACAGTTGCCCGGTGACTGTGACGGCACTGGCCCGCCCGGAGTGCGTCACCAGGAGCACCTCACGCCGACCGTTCATCCACCCACGCTAACGGTTGCTGTCCCGGCGACGCGCCAATGGTCGCGGTGCGCCGGGACAGCCCCGATTCCACCTACTTGACTCGAATCCGTACATTCAGCGTCTTGGCGGTGACCAGCCCCTTACCTGGTCGGATGGTGGCCCGCAGCACACACGTGCCCGCCTTCCGGCCGGTGACGCGGCTCTTCGCACCCGTGCCGGAGACTCGACAGACCTTGGGTGTCTTGGAGCGATAGGTCATCGATTGCCCGGTTGCCGCGGTGCCGGGCAACGCCTTGCGCTTTCCACGCTTGATCTTCTTGGGCATCGCCCGCAGCGTCGGTTTCGGTCCGGCCGATTGTGTGACGGTAGGGGACGGTTCCGGACTCGGTGCAGGGGGGTTCGACGTCGTTGGCGTTGGCGTTGGCGTTGGCGTTGGCGTTGGAACTGTGGGTTGTGGTCGGACGCCGGCCGTCACCGAGGTCGCCACCACCACTCGGTCGCCATCGTCATCCACCAGTTCGACTCGAATCGGATGCGTGCCGACGGTCGGCTTCATCGCAGCGGTCGGTCCCGTGCCGTCATCGAACGTGCCGTCATTGTCGAGGTCCCAGTTCACCTCTTTGATGGCCGCGGAACCGTCAGGGTGCTGTGGGGCGACGGTGAATATCACCGTGTCACCGGCGAAGGGTGCGCTGGGGGTGAAGCCGACGGTTCCTGTGGGCTTCTTGCGCTCAAGGCCCACGTGCAGGTCCAACACCGGCGGTGGGATCACTACTGATGGTGTTGTGACACTGACGTAGCCCCCCTTCGCGACCCGGACCCGGTATGTTCCCTCCGCAACGTCCCACTGATAGAGGCCAGTATCCGAGGTGACCTGCGGATTCACATTCGGAGAGATGCCGGGGTCGCCAGACAGAACCTTCACGAAGTTCCCATCCACCAGGCGCTCCAGAGTGACGGTGGCGCCTGGAATGGCTGCGAAGGAACGGGCCGCTGTCTTGTCAGCAGCACATTGCGCGTCGGTTTCCACGCAGTCGGCCGACGATCCCAGTTCGGCCAGTCGAGTGGCGAAGCGGTCGACATCGAACACCACTCCTTGCGGGTCGATCAGGGTGACCCCCCCGATGGGAATGGAGAAGTGGTGGGACTGGTCGCCCTCGGTCAGCGTGTACTGGACGAAGAGAGTCCCACTCTCCGCACACAATGGCCCTTCCACCGAGAAGTTGCCGTCGCCGTCGCTGTCGACCAACGGCAGTTTCTGGTCGTTAAGAACCAGTCGGGCATCCGACACGATTCCCTGGCCCGTGTTGATGCCGATGCTGGTGAGCGGTATAGGCAAGCAGCCATCTTCGAAGAGACCGGGAGCGGATGCCGGGACAGTGATGAATGTCTGCCCGTTCGGGCCGGGATTGACCGTGATCGGGATGATCGTGTCGTCGGGAGCAGTGACCTGGTGGGCAACCGTGGGGTTTCCGACTGCGGGGTCGGGGACAGTGCCGGCGTCCACGTAGACCCACCATCCGTAAAGGTCGTCTTTCGTGCCGCCTGCCTCCACCTTCAGCGAGACAGCCTGACCGACGAACTCCGACAGATCTACCTCACTACCCATCCAACCCGTTGTCTTGAGCGCGGTGCCCGAGGCGAACGCACCCTGATTGCGCTCGAACACCACGTCCCCCTCCTCGTCTTTGAGAGTCACCCGCATCTGGAAGTTGTCGAACCCGGTGTAGTCGTACATGTAAGCGTTGTAGTTGAGCGTGACCACGGGGTTGTCGCTGTCCACCACGAATCGCTGTTTGACG
>CAZCRC010000125.1:4307-6372 GCA_964500995.1 uncultured Actinomycetes bacterium | reverse complement strand
ACGTACTGCTGTCGGCCCTGCTGTGAAGAGCGGACCGCCTCACCCAGAGCCAATGTTGGATCCACGGCGTTCACAAACTGCACCTGAGTCGGTGCGCCAGGACTGCCCTCGAACTTGAACCAGATGAAGAAATCGGCGTTGAATGTCTGGGTGCCGGGGTCGAGTTCGTCGATCTGGTTGATGTTGAATCCGGTGGTGACAACCCGCTGGACCGTGTACGTGACTCCTTCGGATTCGAAGGCCCAACCGGCGGCCTCCTGCTCCTTCAGCGACACCCCAGCCTCCGGTGAGTACGGCGTCAGCTGGTAGGCGGCGCTCTCGACGGTGACGCCTTTGCCGGACACACTGCGCCCGACGTTGAAGGCGACCGGTCGGACCGCGGAGTGGTCTGGTTTGAAGTAGAGCGGCCCGGTGAGCGTGGGGAATGCTGTGGCGGGGTCCTGCGCCCCGCTGAGTGCTTCGCGGATCTTGTCACGGTCGCCGACCACGTCCTGCGTGCCGAAGGAAGCATCGCTGCGGCGCATTGCTTCGGTGAATGCCTGCACTGCGTCGTAGGTGAGACCGGCGCCCCACCCCGGTTGGTAGCCGATCGCCTCGGAGAACTGGTCGTAGAAGTCCACGGCGGGTCCCACCAGGGAGCCGTCCGTGAGTGGGGTGGCCGACAGCGTCTTGGGCAGCAGGTCCGGTGAGACCATGCGGATGTTGGCGTAGAAGTCGGCGGTGGCGAGCCCGTCGGGCACCATGACCGTCGAGTCGACGCCCCGGTCGCTGAGTTCCTGGAAGAACGGGGCCGCGTTCTCGTCGACCGTCATGAGGGCGATCACGCCTGGCTCGGGCAGTCGTGCGATCCGTGCGGCCGCGTCGATCAACTGCTTTTCGCGCACTGCTGGATCAGTCGAAATGACGATCTCCGCTTCGACGGTTCCCTGCTTCTCGAAGGTGCTGGCGAATCCGTCTCGCAGTGACCGGGCGTAGTTGTCGTCATCGGCGACCACGACCGCTTTCGTGAAGTCCTCAACCCCCAACGCGTAGGTGGCCATTCCGGTGCCCTGCTCCGCGTTGTCGAAGACGGTGCGGAAGTACCACGGCCGGTTGTTGGTGACGTCGTCAGCGGTGGCGAACGGCGTGATGGCAGGGATTCCCGCCTGCTCGTAGATCGGCGCCGCTGCGTTCGAGGTGGAACTGTAGGCGTGTCCCACGACGCCCACGAACCGGCCGTCATCGACGATCTGCTGGGCGATCTGGGCCGCCTTGGCCGGGTCCCCATCGTCGAAGAACGGCACGACCTCCAACTGCTCCCGGGACGTCGCGAGGTTCTCGTTCCACGTCGCCGCGGCCCACTGTGCCGCTTGAACGGCCTCCTGACCGCCGTTCTGGCCGGGGGTGTTCTCGGCCATGACAACAGCCAGGTACGTCGTCTGCACCCGGCTATTGGCCCAGACGGCCGTCAAGGCAGCAATGACGGCAACGACGGCCAGTCCCACGGCGAGCCGCTTGACCAGTCGGGCCCGTTTGGCCTGCCTTACTTCGTCGGCGTACCCGGTGATGAACTCCGGCGGGGGTGGGTCGATGATCGGTGCGAGTTCCGGAGGCTGCTTGGCCTTGACCCCAACCAGCCGGTTCAGCGAAGCGACCGCCTTGTGCTGCGGGTCGAGATCCTTGACCTTCTTGAGGCAGAATTTCTCCTCGCCCGGGTCGTCGGTGACCGCGGCGAACCACAACCAGGCGAGCTCGTACTCCGGGTCCAGTGCCAGCGCTTCGGACAGGAGGGTACGGGCGTCCGTGACCTCGCCGGCCTCTGCGGCCGCGATCGCCTGCCGCGTCCGCTCCGCCGCAAAGACCTTGTCCGCCACTGCACCCTCTCCCAGGAAATCCGCAGAACCCCCGAGCCTCCGCGACGTGATCCTGTCACTCGCGGACCCCGGATGCAGCCGCTATGGGCAACAACACCGATAGCGCGCAGCGTGCCGCCCGGTATGTTCAGGACCATGCCATCGATCGCCGTCACCGTGGTGGGCCACGACCGTCCGGGAATCGTCAATCGGGTCACCGCGGCCATTGCCGA
>CAZCRC010000125.1:0-4207 GCA_964500995.1 uncultured Actinomycetes bacterium | reverse complement strand
AACATCACCGACCTGAGCACTCGGCTGGGGCGGGAGTTGTATGTCTTGTCCGCCGAGGTCACGTTCCCCCCCGACACCGATCTGGGGGCGGCCGCGACTGTGCTCACTGAGCGGATGGCCGACCTGGGCGTGCACGCGACCTTGACCGCCACCGACGAGGACCTGCTGTAGTCGTGGCCGAGTTGTTGCCGCTGGATCTGCCGCCGGGGCGGATCCGACCCGTTGTGACCGCCCCCGACCCGGTGCTGTCGACGGCGTGCGCCCCGGTGTCGCCGGACGATCCGGAGGTGGTCCAACTGGCCGCCGACCTCCTGGCCACCATGGCGGTGTCACCCGGGTGCGTCGGCCTGGCGGCCAATCAGGTCGGGGTCGCGTCGCGGGTGTTCTGTGTGGATGTCTCCGCTCACGCCAAGACGGTCACCAGCCACGGTGCCTTCGTCTTGGTCAACCCGGTGATCCTGAGCGCCACGCGCAAGGACCGGGCTCGCGAGGGCTGCATGTCGGTGCCCGATTTCACCGGTGACGTCCGCAGGGCGACTCGACTGGTGGTCGCCGGTCAGTTGCCGGGCTCGGGCCGGGAAGTCGAGATCAGCACGGATGCCTTTGAAGCTCGTGCGCTGCAACACGAACTGGATCACATCGACGGATTCCTGTTCCTGGACCGCGTGGCAGGGGCTCACGCCATCCACCCGCGCCAGACGTACCAGTGACTCAGCGGCCAGTAGACCACTCAGATCTTGTCGAAGAGTTGGCCTGACGGCGGAATCACAGGGTGCTCTGCACAAGGTCGGTGATCAGCGCACGCGTTGCGGATGGATCTACGGGCCTTCCCGTGGCCTCCAACAACGTCTTCAGTCGGACCCATGGCGAACTATTGGTAGTACTAGGAATCTCAGGCCGCTGCACGGCCGTAGTACCCGGAATGGGAAGGTCCGCAGAGATGAGCAACGCTGCCCACGGACGTGCCAGTCGCAGTCATGAATCGCGGTTGCTGAGTCTTCTGTGGTGAGCGTCTGCCCCGGAAGCCGAGGGTGGGACCCGGTGCGGCTCGGCCTGTTCCCGCAACCGGTGGACGTGATCCCCCTGCCGAACGGAACCACGGTGCACGTCATGCGAAGTGTCACCGAGCGCAGCACGCTCGGATTCTTATGCATCACGGTCACCAGTCGCTTCGGTGATGAGGTGGCGCGGTTCGACACTGCACACGGCGAACCTCACATCCACCGAGGTGATCGCCGCGACGTCTTGGGCGCTATGCCGGATAATGCCGACGAGGGTGCCTCCTACATGTCGGAGCACTACGGCACCTGGTACGACACGATGATAGGCATCGCGGAGAGAACGGACCGAGTATGAGTTTCCCCACGCTCTACGAAGCGGCCCGCCAGTACGGCCGTCTGTGCATCGGACCGGAGTGGGCGCGTATCCGCCAGGGCTTGAGCATTGATGGGCCCGTTCGCCCTGTTCTCCCCGACACCACGGTGGGTGAACTGCTGGATGCTTACGGCGAAACGCTGTGCGAGCACCCGGTGATCGTGGTCGGGGACCGAGTTCTGTACCGGATGGACTTCCATCCGTCCGAGGCGAACCGTGGGGGTGAACCCACCGAGGTTCATCGCGATACCGCGCTGGAGTTCTTGTGTGTGGCGTCGATGAAGCTGCACGGGGATTTGTACGACGACAGTGTGGGCACCGTCCACGTCCAGCCCCAAGCCGTGCGGTGACGGGCTCTGGCGCGTGCCCGGAGCGCGATGTGGGCACAACTCAGGGCGCTGGCGGATGGTCCGCGCCCACCGACCCGTGGTGAATCCTCGGTGCCCGGAGTGGGACTTGAACCCACACACCGTTGCCGGTCGGAGGGTTTAAGCCTCCTGCGTCTGCCGATTCCGCCATCCGGGCGCCACCGCCACCTTACCGACGGTGTGCGACGGCGGACGGGGGTCACATCCTGACATTCCTCGAACATAACGACGGAATGTGGTTTCGTGTGTTGAGGCTCATACTTGTAGAGGCTGGAATCCCCCATACTGGGGACACACCAACTGCGCGTCACAGCGCAAGGAACCGACAGGAGTGAACCGCCGTGCAGAGTCGTAACCCGATCCTCAACCGGATCGACAAGGAAGCGTCCTCGGGAGGTAGCGGCTTCGCCTACGACGAGGGTCGCTCCGCCTACCAGCAAGCCACCACCGGGCTGGCCACGATGGATGCCGCAGCAGCGGCGCAGACCGGTCAGCCGTACGCACCCGCCCCCGTGGGGGCAGCCGTCACCATCAACGACGTGATCGTCAAGACGGGCATGAACTTCGTCCTGCTGATCATTGGCGCCGTGATCGGCTGGCAGCTCACCCCCTCGATGCCGTGGGTGATGTGGGTATCGATGTTCGTCGGTCTGGGCCTTGCCCTGGCGAACACGTTCATGAAGTCGATCAAGCCGCCGCTCGTGCTCGCCTACGCGTTCGTCGAAGGCGTGTTCCTGGGCGGCATCTCGTGGTGGTACGACGCACTCGTCCAGCAGGCCAACCCCGAATACACCGGGCTCATCTCGCAGGCCATCATCGGCACCCTCGTGGCCTTCGGTGTGATGTTGGCGCTGTACTCGTCGCGCATCATCAAGGTCAACGGCACCTTCATGAAGGTCATGATGGTCGCGCTCATCAGTTACGGCCTGATCGCACTGGCGTCGTTCGTCGCAGCGATCTTCGGCGTCGGTGGTGGCTGGGGCTTCTACGAAGTCGGCACGCTGGGCCTGATCCTGTGTGCGTTCGGCGTCATCCTGGCCGCGTTCACGCTGAACCTCGACTTCGCCGCGATCGAGCAGGGCATCAAGATGGGCCTGCCGGAGCGGGAGTCCTGGCGGATGTCCTTCGGACTGCTGGTGACGCTGATCTGGCTGTACCTGGAGATCCTGCGCTTGCTGGCGCTCGTCGCACTCAGCAGAGACTGACCCGTCGTCACAGTGGCGGGGGCGATCCGATCGGGATCGTCCCCGCCACTGGCGTTCCGGGGTAATCAGCCCAGTTTGCGGGCGGCGCGCACCTTGTCGTACTCGTGGACAACGGCCGTGGCCTGCCCGTGGCTCAGGTCGTACTCCGACCGCAGCCAGTTGACACGCTCGTCGAACCGCGACAAGGCCGGACCATCCTCGAGGATCGTGAACCATTCGGACATGTCCTTGCCGGTGGCGGCTGGGATCCGTTCCACGAGTTGACGATGCGTCTCTTCGGAGTGGTGCAGGGTCATGGCGGGCCTCCCGGGTCACTGACGTTCCTGATGGTGCCACGGTACTCCGCGGCGCACTCCTGCGGCCGATCGGTGGTCAGGGCTCGTCCGGGGCCGGGGGGACCGGGCGGTCCATGTCCCGACGCCTTCCCAGGCCCCACCGGGAACGCCCCGGGCTGACCGGGGAGATCTCGGTGCCGGGGTGTTGGGCCGCCTCCGCGGCCAACTGCAGCAGCGGTGCTTGGACGGCTGCCTGGTACAGCTCGGGCAAGATCTCACCCTGCTGGCCGCGACTCAGGGCGGCCAGGACCGCTGGCGCGAGAGCCTGCGCGACCGCCTCGTAGCCCTCGTTGGAGGGATGGAACCGGTCGGCACTGAACAGCTGGCTGTGTCGAACAGCGAACTCCGGCCCCAGCAGGTCGCCGAGTGAGACCGCGCGCCCGCCCGCCTGCACCACGGCGACGGCCTGTGCCGCAGCGAGGGTCCGGGACCACTCCCGGGCCAGCCACTGCAGGGGTGGCCGGAACGGGGGGATCGTGCCGAGGTCGGGGGTGGTTCCCATCACCACCTGGATGCCCTGCTCCCGCAGCCGCCGGACGGCCGCAGCCAGATAGCGCACTGACACCTGCGGACGGACGAGGTGGGTGACATCGTTGCCCCCGATGATGATCACCGCGACGTGGGGTCGGTAGTGCGCCGCGCGGGACACCTGATCGCCGAGATCGCGCGACCGTGCCCCCACGACCGCCACATTGCTGAGCACGACACCCTGGCCGGTGTAGTCGGCCACCAGGCGCGCCAAGATCGCGCCGATCGTATCTGCGGGCCGCTCCGCGCCGAGTCCGGCAGCCACGGAGTCGCCCATGATGACGAGGCGCTTGGACGGCCCTTTCGAGCGGCCGTACCGGCCGTCGTCGTAGGGCGCTGATGCCCGTCGTTGGCCGATGGTGCGCTTGACGTGTTGCCCTTGTGCGGCGATCACCCC
>CAZCRC010000124.1:0-6425 GCA_964500995.1 uncultured Actinomycetes bacterium | reverse complement strand
CCAGCGGCTCCCGCGAACGATCGCACCGTTCCGTTGGGAAGCCGTATCGTCCTACATCGACAGGCTGGCCCGCGCCAACCATATCGGCGTCTCCACACTGCGCGGCCATGTCGCCGAATCATGCGCAGCCCGGCCGCGACCGGACTGGTTGGCCGTCGTCAGCGGCCAACCTGAGCAGGTAATCCGGTCCCGTCTCTGCGGGCTTGCTGGCGACCCCACCGCGCTCAAGCAATATCTCCGCCGCCCTTTGTGTCAAAGATGTATGGCACGCAAGGGAATACACGAACCCGTCTACTGCTACCTGCCTGCACATGTCTCCGTATGCCACCGTCACCGACGCTGGATCGGTTCA
Source organism: uncultured Actinomycetes bacterium (assembly GCA_964500995.1). Lineage (GTDB taxonomy): Bacteria > Actinomycetota > Actinomycetes > S36-B12 > CAIWTL01. Next base: position 6,073 of record CAZCRC010000124.1, on the reverse strand, counting down.
CCAACGCGCGTTCTTGACGACCAGGTGGATCTTCGTGACCGGCCCACGGTGCTCAGTGCCGGGCGCACGCATCGGCGCTTGGCCCGTCAGTATTCAGAGGTCGACCTTCATGACGCCTTGGGCGACGCCCGCCACATCCTGGTCTTCTGGGCTCACGCAGAGCGTCACGTGGCGGCGGGGATTCTGCAGAATGGCCTAGAAGCGCACGTGGTGGCCTACCCCGATGTGATCGCCGTAGCCGCAACATTGCTCACAGCTCGCCCTCGGGTTGAACAGCCCAGGACGCCAACGGAACCCGCCTGGCCGACGCTACTGCTCGACCGCATCAACGAACGCACCGGCGCCCACCATGCCGACGCCACCCCCGTCGAGCAATGGGCGCAGTACCGACGCCTATTCGCCACTGCCGTATTGACGACACGCTCAGACGGCGCAGAACTGGCGTGTCGCGCTTAGGGGTCGGCAGTCTTGAATGTGCCTTATCAGTAAGGCACTTGTGGTGTGCATCTGACTGTGTCCGACGGTTGTATCTATCGGCTTTCTAATCGTTAGGGACAGTGGTATCTGGCTGGGTGTATCGGCCGGTGAATCATCACCGGCGGCGCTGCTTGCCGGTGATTGGCCGGCGGTGGGTGGTCCAGCACGCGGCCACCGCGCTGACCACCACAGCGAAGGCGGCAATGACGCTGGCCGGGAGGGCGTGGTCCTGCAGCCATCCGGTCGCGGTGGCCGACCAGCCGGTGAGCAGGTTGCCGCCGCTGGCGGTGTGCCCGGTGGCCGCGGGCAGCCAGTACCACGCGAGGTAGGCGCCGGTGGCGATGAGGACAACGGCGGTGACGCGGGTCCCGTGGCGGGCGAGGATACCCAGATGCCGGGTCAGGGCCGTGCCGGCGATGGCGGTGCCGACGCTGACCAGCATCAAGATGGTGGCGGCACCGGCTGTGTATGCGGTGAACACTGCCAGCAGACCGCCCCATCCGCTGGTGGCCTGGGCCTGGGCGATCACCGCGAGCAGTACCCCGAAGGTGCAGGACAGTGACGCCAGGGCGTAGCCGATTCCGGCCGCGAGCACACCACCGGCTGTTGGGGAGTCCGGCCGATGACGCGTCCGGGCAGGCATACGCAGACCGATGGTGCGGCCGGTGAGCATGAAGCCGCCCAAGATGGCCAGGGTGAGCCCGATCGTGATCCCGAGCCAGGGAGCAGCCGTCACCAGGGTCCGGGCACCGGCACTGATCGCGATACCGGCGAGGGTGAGGGTGCCGGTGAACCCGATGGTCAGGACGGCCCCGGTGCGCAGTGCCCGGGCCAGCCGCACGAGCACCGCATCGGTGCCGCCGGTGGCGATGGTGCCGGTGATCCACGCCGGTAGCAGCGCGAACCCGCAGGGGTTGACCGGGGCGAGCATGCCAGCGGTAAACGCGAGCGCGAGCAGGTTCACCGTGCGGCGCTGCTGCCGAGGGCGGCCAGGATCTGATCCTGGGACGGGGCGTGGCCGCGGTAGCTGATCTGCCCGGACGGGTCGATGACGAGGGCGGTGGTCGGCGCGGTCACCTGGTAGCGGCTGGTCAGGGCCCCGTTAGTATCGACGACCGCGGGCAGGCTGGTGCCGCCGATCTGGTCCAGGAAGTGGCGAACATCGGCGGGTTTCTCGGTGGGGACGATGTCGACGGCTAGGAACTTGGCGCTGCCTCCGGCTTTCTCCACGGCCGCCCGAGCAGCGGCCAGGGATTTACCGCCGCCGACGCATTCGCCGCACCCGTAGGAGAAGAACAGGATCGCGGTCGGGGCGGCAGCGGGCAGTTCGACGGTTTTGCCGTCCACCGTGGTCAGTGTCGCCGCCGTCGCCTGGGTTGTGGCGTTGGCGTGTGGCGGTGAGGTCGGATTGCTGGTTGTGGCCGATTGGCCGCACGCGGTCAGCGCGCCCGCTGCCAGCATCACAGCCGTAACGCCCGCCCACCTGTGGGGTGTAAACGAACGCGTTTCAGACATTGTCGATGCTTCCTTTCGTCAGGTCGTCGAGCGTGTGCGTCGCGGGTGAATGGCTGTCGGCGGGACAGCAGTGATCGCCGCGTTGACCGCGGCGGGCGAAGGCGACCACAGCCGCCAGCAGCAGCGCGACGGCTGCCCCGATGACCCATGGATTCTCGAGCAGTCCACACACGGCGGCGAGCGCGCCGCCGGCGATCAGGACTGGCGCGGCGCAACACAGGGCCGTCACCAGCACCGCTGCCGCACCCAGCAGCACGGGATTTCTTCGTGGACGTTGATTCATTGATTTCTCCTCATCAGGTTGGGTGCGGCTGGTCAGCTGCAGCAGCCGGGGTGGGCAGTTGGCGGGGTATGGAGCTGGGTAAGGATTTGTGTGGTCAGGGCTGCGCCGAGTTGGTGGGCCTCAGCGACGCTGACGATCTGACCTTCGGGGTGCTCGGCGAGCCACGGCGCGGCGTCCTGCGCGCAGGTGAAGTAGTGCACCTGGTTGCAGAATGAGGACCGGATCGAGGTGAGGTCGTCGGGGTTGACCAGCGAGACCACCGCGGTCTCGGGCTGCACGCTGGTGACACCGTTTTCGCCGACCGAGACCCTGATCGGGTGCCCGCTGACGGGTGATTCGGATTCGATGCTGGCGGGCCGGTCCAGGATGGTGGGAAAGATGAGGGTGTCCAGGGCGCACCAGGTGTAGAGCTCTTGGCCGGCCACGGTGAATCGGTGGCGGGTCGGGCGCAGGGTCAGGCCCTGGCCGACGATGCGGCCCTGCTCGTCGTATTCGGTGTCGGGTACCGCGGCCAGACGCCGGGTCACCTCGTCAACCGGGAGGCCGACGGCCGCGGCGAGCGCCTCCACGGTGACCGGCTCGCCGGCGGCGAGCAGCCGCAGCAACGGCACCAGCATCGTCGGGTCGAGCCCGGACTCTTCCGGAATGGTCAGGCGGTCAAGGAAATTGGGCATCAGGAACCTTTCGAGTGAGCCATGCGTCAGGATGCGCAGCAGGACAGTCGGGACATATCGGCGCTGAAGGACTGGGCGGCGATTTTGATGCCTTCGGCCATGGTCAGATACGGGGCCCAGGACCCGGCGACCTGGTCGACGGTCATCGCGGCGTCGAGGATGTAGACCGCGGCGGCGGCGATCTCGCCAGCATCCTTGGCGACGGCGGTGATGCCGTGGATGCGGCCGGTGCCGGCGTCGGCGACGAGTTTGATGAAACCGCGGGTGTCTCGGTTGACCACCGCACGCGGCACATGTTTTAGCGGCAGCACCCGGCAGTCGCACCGTGTCCCGGCGGCGAGGAGCTCGGCCTCGGTCGTCCCGGCCGCACCGACCGCGGGGCTGGTGAACGTCACGCGGGGCAGATGGCGGTAGTCGACCCTGCGGCCGGCGTCGGTGAAGATGTTGTCGGCGACCATCGCGCCGTGATGGGCGGCGACGTAGACGAACTCGCGGTGCCCGGTCACGTCGCCGGCCGCCCAGATCCGTGGGTTCGACGACTGCAGCCCGTCGCTCACCACGACCTCGTTGTTCTCGCCGGTTTTGACCTGCACCGCTTCGAGATTCAGGCCGTCGGTGTTCGGACGGCGGCCGGTGGCGACGAGGACTTTCGCGGCACGGAACTGCTGCGTTCCGCCGGTGATGGTCGCGGTGACCGTGACCTGATCGTCGGCCTGCTCGACCTCGCTCACCGTGGCGCGGCGCACCACCCGGATGCCGTCGTCGGCGAACACCTCCAGCAGCGCCATGCCGACTTCCGGCTCTTCCTTCGATGCCAGCGTGGAGCGGACCAGCACCGTCACCGTTGACCCGAGCCGGGCGAACAGTTGCGCCTGCTCCAACGCGACGTAGCCGCCGCCGATCACCAGCAGCGACTCCGGGACCTCGGTGACTTCCATCGCGGTGGTCGAGGTCAGGTAGGCGACGCCCTCGAATGCGGGCGGGATGACTGGGTTCGCGCCGGTGGCGATCAGGTAGTGCTCGGCCTCGATGGTGGCATCGCCGACCTCGATGACGGGCGCGTCCGGGGTTCCGGCGAACCGCGCTTGGCCCTGAATGCGCTGCCAGCCATACGATTCGGCCACGTTGAGGTACTTCTCTGAGCGCAGCGACTCCACCAGATCGTGCGTGCCGGCGATCAGGGCCGCCATGTCCACCGGGCCGGCCGTGGTGGCGATCCCCGGGAACCGGGCAGTGTCGGCTGCGGTATGCCGGGCCTCGGCCGCTGCGATCAGGGCCTTTGACGGCACGCAGCCGGTGTTGACACACGTGCCACCGAAGATGCCGCGCTCGATCATGACGACGGACTTGCCGAGCGCGGTAGCGCGGATCGCCGCGGCCATCGCCGCGCCGCCGGAACCGATGACCGCGAGGTCCAATCCCTGACTCATGCACCCATCCTTGACCTTCAAGTAGGCTTGAAGGTCAAGTGTTCTGAGGAGACATCGTGAGAATCGGGAAGCTCGCCGAGGCGACCGGGGCCACCACCGCGACGCTGCGCTACTACGAAGACGAAGGCCTGCTCCCGCCCGCCGAACGTTCCCCGGCGGGGTATCGCGACTATGCCGCCGACACGATCGCCCGGGTCGGCTTCATCCGACGGGGACAGGCCGCCGGGTTCAGCCTCGCCCAGATTCGGCAGATCCTCGACATCCGTGACAGCGGCCACGCGCCGTGCACGCACGTGCGCGACCTGCTCGACATCCGACTGACCGACCTCGACGAGCAGATCAGCGCACTGGTGGCACTGCGCGAGACCATCGCCCGGCTGCGGCAGGGCGCCGAAAGCGTCGACCCGGAATCATGCAGCGCCGATGACGTATGTCGATACCTCTAGGAGCCACCTCCGTGGCACCGGAGGCATGTATTTCGTCAAGTCCGTTGACCCCGGCAGTCGTCATGAATTTCCGCCCCACTGGAGGTCGTTGGTGCGCGGGAGCGCGGGGCCTGCTGAGCAGTAGGCTCACCCGATGCGGTGGGATTTCACTCGAAGCTGGTCGCATTGGCCGTGCTGAGCCCAGCCACACTCGTTCAGGCGATCGCCACCTTCGCCATCACCAATATCGACGACATCGTGGTCCTCGCGGTGATGTTCGGCCAGGCGCCCGGTCATCGTGGCGCAGCCATCCGAGTGACCGCCGGTCAGTACCTCGGCTTCACCGCCATCTTGGCAGTTTCGGTCGGCGGCGCACTCCTGGGTGCCACGCTGCTTCCTCCAGCCGCACTGCCGTACTTCGGGCTGCTGCCCATCGTGTTGGGGCTGCGGGCGGCATGGCTGGCCTGGCGGGATCGCCGCACCCAACCGGCGCCGACCGATGATCCCGCAACACTGTTGACGCCTGGCACCTGGCAGGTCGCAGTCATCACCTTCGCCAACGGCGGCGACAACATCGGCGTGTACGTTCCGATCTTCGCCGTCTCAACGATCGCCACCATCGGTGTTTACATCATCGTGTTCCTCATCGGTGTGGCCATCTGGTGCGCGGCCGGCCGATATTTCGCCTCCCACCCGATCATCGCCAAAGCACTCTCACGCTGGGGCCACATCGTTCTGCCCGTTGCACTGATCACAATCGGGGCCCTCATCCTCATCAAAGGCGGAGCGTTCGCCCTCTAGCTCGGAGCAACTTCACCACTCAGGGCCAGGAGGCGCTCCTGCATCGGCATGTGTTGGCGTTCAACCACTTTGGTGATGTCCCGGCCCGTATCCGCTATGACAATCTAAAACGGGCGGTGGCCAAGGTGCTCAAAGGCCGCAGCCGGCACCCGAACTACCAACACGAGCGAGCGCACCACAGAATCATGATCGTGTGTCACGAGAGACACGATCACAGTAGTTATACCGAAGACGTACCCGAGCCAACGGAATCGACAGGAGACCATTCCGGCTACCCTGCTGCGCTCGCAGCCGGGCGCGGAAGCAGGGTAGCCCCAGATTCAATGAGAAACGTCGCGATCGAAATTCTCATCCAATCTGGGGCAATGCAGGTCAGACTAGTAAATGTGCCCCAGATTCAATGAGAACGGACATCGATCAGCTCGTCGACCACGACGGCCAACGGACGTCGGCGGGTGAACGTCAACA
>CAZCRC010000123.1:0-6453 GCA_964500995.1 uncultured Actinomycetes bacterium | reverse complement strand
GATCGCCGACTCGCAGGAGTGGGCGCTGCAACTGCAGTATCTGGTTGCGCAGATCCAGCGCCGCCTCGACGAAGAGCTCGGTGTGGGGGTGGTCACGAAGATCGTGGTCCGGGGTCCCGGGGGACGCACCACTGGGGGCTGGCGGGTGCGCACCGGTCGGCGCAGTCCCCGGGTGGCCCCGCCGGCACCGCCACCGGACCCCACTCTCGATCTGGGCTGACCCGACAAGCGTGCAGTTTCTGGCCGCGTCATTTTTCCGGCGCTGAAGCATGATCGTGTGGGGGGGATCGTGGTCGGGGGTCAGTGTCGGGAAATTGCCCTTCTGGGCCCGGCGTGTGCCGGAGGGCGTGTCGACACGCGGTAGAATCGTGGTTTCCGACTATCGGATCCAGGCTCTGACCAGCGCTCCTTCGCCCCCGGCGACGAGTGCGATCTGACCTGGTTCCCGACGAAGGAGTTGTGTCCCTTGTCCTACGACGCCAGTGCGATCACTGTGCTGGAGGGCCTCGAAGCCGTCCGGAAGCGCCCCGGCATGTACATCGGCTCCACCGGGGAGCGGGGCCTGCACCATCTGGTCTACGAGGTCGTCGACAACGCCGTCGACGAAGCCATGGCCGGATATTGCGACCACATCGAGGTCACCCTTCTGGCCGACGGTGGGGTGCGCGTTGTCGACAACGGTCGCGGAATCCCCGTGGACATGCAGGAGAGCGAAGGGCGACCCGCTGTCGAGGTCGTGCTGACCGTTCTGCACGCGGGCGGCAAGTTCGGGGGTGGCGGCTACTCGGTGTCGGGCGGGCTGCACGGCGTCGGCGTCTCCGTGGTCAACGCGCTGTCCACCCGGCTGGATGTCGAAGTACGCCGCGATGGCGCCTACTGGCGGCAGTCCTACGACGTCGGCGCGCCCATGGCAGACCTGGCCAAGGGTGAGGCCACGGACGAGACCGGCACGACCATCACGTTCTGGGCCGACAGCGACATCTTCGAAACCACCCACTACGACTTCGAGACCCTGGCCCGCCGGTTCCAGGAGATGGCCTTCCTGAACAAGGGCCTGACGATCTCGTTGACCGACGAACGAGATCCCACGCCGCACGACGGTGAGTTGACCGAGGAAGACATCGAGGATCGCCGTGAGGTCTCGTATCACTACGCCGGTGGTATCGCCGACTTCGTGACCCACCTCAACGCGATCAAGGGCCCCGCCAACCCCAGCGTCATCCACTTCGAGGACGAGACCCCGGACCAGCGCATGGCCGCCGAGGTGGCGCTGCAGTGGAACCAGGGGTTCAGCGAGTCCGTGTTCACGTTCGCCAACACCATCAACACCGTCGGTGGCGGGACCCACGAAGAGGGGTTCCGCGCGGCGCTGACCACGCTGATGAACAAGTTCGCCCGGGAGTGGGGGATCCTCAAGGACAAGCAGCCGAACCTGTCGGGCGAGGACATCCGCGAGGGACTGACCGCCATCGTGTCGGTCAAGCTCGCTGAACCGCAGTTCGAGGGCCAGACCAAGGGCAAGCTGGGCAACACCGAGGCCAAGACCTTCGTTCAGAAGATGGTCAACGACCACCTGGGTGCGTGGCTCGAGGCCAACCCCACCGAGGGCAAGTCGATCGCGCGCAAGTCCGTCGACGCCGCGACCGTGCGCATGGCTGCACGCAAAGCGCGCGACCTGGCGCGAAACCGCAAGGGCCTGCTGGGCGGCGCGGGACTCCCCGGCAAACTCATCGACTGCTCGGGCCGGGAGCCGGAACTCAACGAACTGTTCATCGTCGAGGGCGACTCCGCGGGGGGCAGCGCCCGCAGCGGCCGCGACCCCAAGACCCAGGCGATCCTGCCGATCCGGGGCAAGATCCTGAACGTCGAGAAAACCACGCCGGACCGGGCCCTGGCCAACAACGAGGTCCAGGCGATCATCTCGGCACTCGGGACCGGCGTGGGCGACGAGTTCGACCCCGAGAAGTTGCGCTATCACAAACTCGTCCTGATGGCCGACGCCGACGTGGACGGCCAGCACATCCGGACCCTGCTGCTGACGTTCCTGTACCGGTACCTGACGCCGCTCGTCGAAGGCGGCTACATCTACCTGGCGCAGCCACCCCTGTACAAGCTGGAGTGGACGTCCGGACCGCTGGACTACGCCTACTCCGACCGGGAGCGCGATGCCCTCATGGAGATCGGCCTGGCCCAGGGCCGGCGGATGAAGAAGGGTGAGGAGGTCCAGCGCTACAAGGGCCTCGGCGAGATGAACGCAAGTGAGTTGTGGGAGACCACGATGGATCCCACTCGGCGCATCATGCTGCAGGTCACACTCGAGGACGCCGCCCAGGCCGATGAGATGTTCAGCACCCTGATGGGCGAGAACGTCGAACTGCGCCGCAACTTCATCCAGCGCAATGCCCGCGATGTGCGGTTCCTGGACATCTGAGACATCCGACAGTGAGGGATTACCGTGCCCAACGATGACATCACCGTGATCGAACCCCCGTCCGACGGCGGCGGCCGGATCGAGCCGGTCGAACTGAACGCCGAGATGCAGCGGTCCTACATGGACTACGCGATGTCGGTCATCGTGTCGCGTGCGCTTCCGGACGTCCGCGATGGTCTGAAGCCCGTGCACCGGCGCGTGATCTACGCGATGTACGACGGCGGCTACCGCCCGGATCGCTCGACGTCGAAGTGTTCCCGCGTGGTCGGTGACGTCATGGGTCAGTACCACCCGCATGGTGATGGCGCGATCTACGACACCTTGGTGCGGCTGGCGCAGCCGTGGAGCTTGCGCTACCCCCTGGTGATCGGACAGGGCAACTTCGGATCTCCCGGTAACGATCCCGCCGCGGCGATGCGGTACACCGAGTGCAAGATGGCGCCCTTGGCCATGGAGGTCGTGCGCGACATCGACGAGGAGACCGTCGACTTCATCCCCAACTACGACGGCAAGACCGCGGAACCCGTCGTACTGCCCTCGCGGTTCCCCAACCTGCTGGTCAACGGAAGCGCGGGAATCGCGGTCGGTATGGCCACGAACATCCCGCCGCACAACCTGCGCGAGGTGGCCGACGGTGCGCTGTGGGCGTTGGAGCATCCCGAGGCGGAGCGTGAGGAGTTGCTCGAGGCCCTGATCGAACGCATCAAGGGGCCGGACTTCCCCACCGGTGGTCTGATCGTGGGGCGCAGCGGGATCGATCAGGCGTACCGCACCGGTCGCGGGTCGGTGGTGGTCCGGGCGGTGACCGAGGTCGAAGAGGACCGCAAGGGTCGGCTGACTCTCGTGGTCACCGAACTGCCCTACCAGGTCAACCCGGACAACCTGTTGTCCAAGATTGCTGAACTGGTGCGTGACGGCAAACTGTCGGGCATTGCCGACGTCCGGGACGACTCGTCCTCACGGACCGGGATGCGCCTGGTCATCGAACTCAAGAAGGACGCCGTCGCCCAGGTCGTCCTGAACAACCTCTACAAGCACACCCAACTGCAGGACTCGTTCGGCTGCAACATGCTGGCGCTCGTCGACGGGGTGCCGCGGACACTGACACTGGACCGGTTCATCAAGTACTGGATCACCCACCAGATCGAAGTCATCCAGCGCCGGACCCGCTACCGGCTGCGCAAGGCTGAAGAACGCGCCCACATCCTGCGGGGGTACCTGAAGGCGCTGGACGCGATCGACGAGGTTGTGGCGCTGATCCGCCGCTCCCCCACGGTCGAGGATGCCCGCACCGGTCTGATGGAACTGCTCGACATCGACGAGATCCAGGCCACGGCCATCCTGGACATGCAGTTGCGACGGCTGGCGGCGCTGGAACGGCAGAAGATCCTCGACGAGTTCGAGGACCTCATGGCCAAGATCGCGGACTTGAAGGACATCCTGGAACGCCCCGAGCGGCAGCGGCAGATCATCTCTGACGAGCTGCGCGAGATCGTCGACAAGTACGGTGACGAGCGGCGGTCGAACTTCGCGGCGTGGGACGGGGACATGGCCGATGAGGACTTCATCGCCGAAACCGATGTCGTCGTCACGATCACGCGCTCCGGGTACGCGAAACGGACTCCGCTGGAGCTGTACCGGTCGCAGAAGCGCGGCGGCAAGGGCGTCAAGGGTGCGCAGTTGCGGGCCGACGACGTGGTGCAGCATCTGTTCGTCACCACAACGCACAACTGGATCCTGTTCTTCACGACCAAGGGTCGCGTCTACCGCGCCAAGGCGTACCAACTGCCCGAAGCGGGACGTGACGCCAAGGGCCAGCACGTCGCCAACCTGCTGGCGTTCCAACCCGACGAGGGCATCGCGCAGGTCATGGCGCTGCGCACCTACGAGGACGCCCCCTATCTGGCCCTGGCCACCAGGGACGGGCGGGTCAAGAAGACCTCGCTTCGGGAGTACGAGTCCGCCCGCACCGGCGGGATCAATGCGATCAACCTGGTCGGTGATGACGAACTCATCTCCGCGGAGCTCATCACGGCTGCCGACGACCTGATCCTGGTGTCCCGCAAGGGGATGTCGGCCCGGTTCGCCGCGGACGACGACACCCTGCGTCCGATGGGGCGCGCCACGAGTGGGGTCGGTGGGATCCGTCTGGGTGCAGGCGATCAACTGCTCGCGATGCAGGTCGCGACACCGGACACATACGTCGTCACGGTGACCGATGGCGGCTACGGCAAGCGGACTCCGATCGAGGAATGGTCGCGCAAGGGCCGAAACATCAAGGGCGTGCGTGCGATGCGCCTGGTCAGTGAGCGGGGTGGACTCGTCGGGGCCCTCGTCTGCGCTGCCGGCGACGAAGTTCTGGCCATCGCCGACAGTGGGATCGTGATCCGCTGCCCCGTCGAGGACATCCGCACCACGGGCCGCGACACCATGGGCGTTTCACTCATGGGCTTGGGTGAGGGACAATCAGTGGTCGCCGTCGCTCGCGCCACCGAACGCGAAGACGACGATGAGGAAGACGACGGACAATCAAGCGACTCAGCGGATCCCTCGGCCACGGGTGCGGGGGACGTCGCGGAGTCGGGGGAAACCCCGCACGCGGTCAGTGGTGAGGGTAGTCTCACCGAGGATACGGGCCCGGGTTCTGCCTCTGCGGATGACGCAGCGGAGGACTCGTGACCGGCGGGCGGACCAAGCAGGCCGTAAGGAGGCCGGATGACGAACTCGCAGAGTTCTGGGAGCACGGTGGAGTCAGCAGTCAGGACGCCTCGCGTCGTGGCCACGACCGATACCGCGGAGATTCCGACGGTGGTGCCCCACGACGGCGTACGGACCGCCGACCAGACAGCCCAGAACGCGGAGTCGTCCGCGCCGGCCGAGGAGGAACGTATGTCCCGCGCTGACGCACCGGCGCCGAAGGCGCGAGCCCGGCACGCTCACCTGTTCGTGACCCATGTCGACCCGTGGTCGGTCATGAAGAACGCGTTCATGCTGTCGATCGCGATCGGCATCGTCCTGATTGTGGCCGTCACCGTGCTGTGGGCGATGCTTTCGCTGAGCGGAACGCTCGATTCGGTGACCCGCACCCTGAACGACATCGCCGGCGGTGGCGCCAACAGCATCGACGCGGCCGGACTGTTCTCGTTCTCCCGGGTCGTCGGACTGGCCGCCTTGCTGGCCGGACTCGAAGTCATCCTGCTGACCGCCCTGGCCACGTTGTTCGCGTTCCTGTTCAACCTCTCGGTCGGTCTGACCGGCGGCCTCCAGGTGACTCTCACCGACGATTCCTGATTTCGTTCCCACCCGGACCACCCGGTATTCTCTCGGGTGATCGCGGGCCTATAGCTCAGCCTGGTTAGAGCGCTTCCCTGATAAGGAAGAGGTCGATGGTTCAAGTCCATCTAGGCCCACGCTGGCGGTGCACTGTGCCGCGAGCGCGCCCATCAACACGAAGGGGTGAGGAGCTTGAAGGCTTTCACCAAACTCCTGCTGGTCGGCGCTGCCGCCGCCGGCGGCTACATGGTCTACCGACAGCGCATGGCGTCCCGTGCGGAAGACGATCTGTGGAGCGAAGCCACGAACGCGCCTGACCTGACCAGCGCGTACCAGCCGGTCTTCGACAACGCTGCCCCGGAGTCCGACACCCCCGTCGCTGACGCCGCCGGCAAGGTCGCCGACGCGGCTGCGGACAAGGCTCAGACCGCTGCCGACAAGGTGGCGGACACGTCGCAGAAGGCAGCGGACGCGGTTGCCGACAAGGCCGACGCCGTGGCGGACAAAGCTGACGCTGCAGCCGACAAGGTGGCAGATACCGCCCAGAAGGCAGCGGACGCCGCCCCCGACAAGGTCGACGACGCCAAGTCCTGAACAGACCCCACCGTTCCACGAGCGGTAGGGAAGAACGTGTGCGATCGACCGTCGCAGGAACGCGCCGCGCGGCGCCGCACTTGCGGCGGTCGATGCCTCACTCCGGGGGCGTAGCTCAACTGGCAGAGCACCGCCTTTGCAAGGCGGGGGTTGAG
>CAZCRC010000122.1:0-6454 GCA_964500995.1 uncultured Actinomycetes bacterium | reverse complement strand
AGGCGCGGTCGGACCCGATCAGCATCACGAACGCCGAGGGGGAGTACGTCAGGCGCTTGATCGACCAGGGGTCGCGCCCGAGCAGGTCACGATGCGCCACCGGAAGGTCGGCGTTGACGATGACGACGTCAGCCGCGATCCGCTCGCCGCTGTCGGTGATCACCGCGGTGGCCCGGCGAGCGGTGTGTTCGATGGACGCCACCGAGGTCCCGTATCGGATCGTCACCCCGTGGGCCTGCGCAGCTGCGGCCATGGCCACGGGGATCTCGTGCATCCCGCCCTTGGGTACGGTCACCCCCGCCACGGAGTCCATGTACGAGATCACGCCGTAGATCGCCAGCGCCTTGAACGGGGACACACCGGCGTACATCGCCTGGAACGACAGGGAGCGGATGGTGCGGGGGTCTTTCAGGAACTGCCGCACTTTGCGGTCCAGCGGTCGGAACCCGCCCATCCGGACCAGGCGCACCAGGTTCGGGGTCAGCAGGTCCCACGGGTGATCGGTGTTGCGGTCGATGAAGTCGGCGAACTCCGCGTCGTACAACTCCGTCAGCCAATCGACGTAACGCAGGTAACCGTCGGCCTCGTCGCTGCCGATCACCGACTCGATCTCGGCGGCCATGCGGGCCGGATCGGCGTGGACATCCAGTTGGGAGCCGTCGGGGTAGTACGTGCGATAAATCGGGTCAAGTTCCACCAGTTCCAACCGGTCCGTCAGTGACTCGCCCACCGCCGCCAGCGCGTCGCCCACGAGCTCGGGCATGGTCAACACCGTGGGGCCGGTGTCGAACGTGTACCCGGAGTCGATCAGGCGCCCCGCGCGGCCACCGGGAATATCCGCGCGCTCCACGACCGTCACGTCCCGGCCCGCGCCGGCCAGATGCAATGCGGCGGACAACCCGCCCAGGCCCGCCCCGACGATCACCACCCGGTCGCTGGGACCGTCGACCGTCTTCACATCACTCGCCTGGTCGCTGCGTCGATCAGGGCGTCCAAGACGGTCACGGCCTCGGGGGTGAGCGCCGGTTGCGCCAGCGCCGTGCGGGCCGCGTCGGCGTACTTCGCGATCATGGCCTCGACTTGGTGCCGCGCCTCGGTGGTGTCCACCAGTTCGCGCAGGTGCGCAACGTGTTCCGGAGTGCTTTCGGCGTCCAGACCCCGTGATAACTCGTCCGCCTGTGATGGGGGCAGGTCCTGCAACGCGAGCGCGATCAGCACCGTGCGTTTGCCTTCGCGCAGGTCGTCACCGCTGGGCTTGCCGGTCTCACGGGGATCGCCGTAGACACCCAGCAGATCGTCGCGCAACTGGAAGGCGATGCCTAGATCAAGCCCATATTCGCGCAGCGCCGCGATGACCGTCGGGTCACCACCAGCGAGCGCTGCGCCAAGATGCAGTGGCCGTTCGATCGTGTACTTCGCTGACTTGAATCGGACGACCTGCAGCGCTGGTTCCACCTGGTCGTTACCGCGGGCCTGCTCCAGGATGTCCAGGTACTGGCCTGCCATGAGCTCGGTGCGCATGACGTCGTAGACCGGTTTGCCACGCAGCAGGGTGGGAGCATCCATGCCGCAGCCCAGCAACATCTCGTCGGCCCAGGACAAGCACAGATCGCCGATCAGGATCGCGGCGGCGGAGCCAAAGTTCGCTGCGTCGCCGGCCCACTCGGCTGTCTCGTGCAGATCGCGGAACTGCCGGTGCATCGCGGGTCGCCCGCGGCGGGAGTCGCTGTTGTCCATGACGTCGTCGTGCACCAGCGCGCACGCCTGCAGGAACTCCATGGCGGCCGCAGCGGAGATGACGGCTTCGTCGTCGGAGCCACCAGCCGCGCGCCACCCCCAGTACAGGAACATCGCCCGCAGGCGCTTGCCGCCCGCCATGAAGTCCGCAACGGGCTCGACGATCGAACCGACGTCGGGACTGATGTCGTCCATCTGGACGCGACGAGCCGCCAGGAATTCGTTGATTCGTTTGCCGACCCGGTCTCGCACCTGCTCGGCATCCCAGGGCTTGTCGGTATGCACCCTTCGAGGGTAGAGCCGTCGGGCGCGACCACAAGTTGACCATCCTGTCATCACTCGGTCACCCCTCGCTCGGCGGTTGTCGCGATCCCGTCGGCCCGACGGTCGTGGAGTACCCTTCGGGGGTGTCCCGCCCGGTTTCCAGTCCGCCGCTGAGTCGTGTCCTGCGTGCGGGGGAACGGTCCTTCTCGTTCGAGTTCTTCCCCCCCAAGACCGACGCCGGTGAGCAGCAGTTGTGGCAGACGCTGCGGGAACTCGAGGCCCTCCATCCGACGTTCGTCTCCGTCACCTACGGTGCGGGCGGAACGACTCGGGATCGCACCGTGCGCATCACCCGCCAGATCGGCCAGCAGACCACGGTGGTTCCCGTGGCCCACCTCACCTGCGTCGGCGCGGATGTGACGGAACTGCGCTCGGTCATCGGGGAGTACGCCGATGCCGGAATCACGAACGTGTTGGCGCTGCGGGGTGATCCGCCCGGCGGACTGGGCCAACCGTGGGTTCCGCACGAGGGCGGTTTGGACCACGCAGTCGAACTGGTCGAACTGCTCAAGGAGCTCGGACACTTCACTGTCGGCGTGGCGGCCTTTCCCGAAGGCCATCCCGAGGCGACGGACCTTGATGCCGACGTGACGGTGCTGCGGGCCAAGCAGGACGCTGGCGCCGACTTCGCCGTGACCCAGTTCTTCTTCGATGCCGCGGACTACTTCCGGCTCGTTGACCGGGCAACCGCCGCCGGGGTCACGATCCCGATCATCCCGGGCATCATGCCGGTCACGAACGTCAAGCAGATCGAGCGCTTCGCCGCGCTGTCGGGGGCGGCGTTCCCCGAAGGTCTGGCTCGCCGCTTCCACCAGGTGGCCCACGACCCCGACGAGGTCGCGAAACTAGGCGTATCGGTCGCCACCGAGATGTGCCAGAAGTTGCTCGCCGGCGAAGCTCCCGGGCTGCACTTCTACACCCTCAACCGCTCCACCGCGACCCGCGAGATCTACGCCGCACTCGGATTGCACCACCGGCTGCCGTCCGGCGTCACCGCCTGATCCGATCTCGCGGCGGGCCACCCCCACGCGCTGGCCTGCCAGAATGCGGCCATGGATCTCGACGGCCTCGGCATTGCGATGCTCGCGTCGTCGGCCGTCGTGTTGGCCGCGGTGGTCGGGGTCCGCTTCGCCGGCCGCGTCGGGATCCCCGGCCTGTTGCTGTATCTGGGTTTGGGCCTGCTGCTGGGTGCGGTGTTCCCGGCCGTCGACCTGAACGACGCGCAACTGGCCACGGTGATCGGCTACGCGGCATTGGTGATCATCTTGGCCGAAGGGGGTCTGACCACCCGCATCGAGGACCTGCGTCCGGTGCTGTGGCCCTCTCTGGTTCTTGCGACCCTCGGGGTCGCCGTGAGCATCGGTGTGGTGGCCGGCGCGCTGGTCCTGTTCACCGACTTGTCGTTGCGGGTGGCGCTGCTGATCGGGGCGGTGCTGGCCGCCACGGATGCCGCCGCGGTGTTCTCCGTGCTGCGACGGCTGCGACTGCATCCTCGGCTGCGGTCGTTGCTCGAGGGTGAGGCCGGGTTCAACGATGCCCCCGTGGTGGTGCTGGTCGTTGTGTTGTCCACGGGTGACCTGACGGCGGACTCGTGGTGGCAGATCCCGCTCATCGTCATCGCCGAGATCATCGGCGGAGCAGTGATCGGGGCGGTGCTGGGATACGGCGCCCGGTGGGTATTGCCGCGCCTGGCGCTTCCGTCGGTCGGGTTGTATCCGATCGCGGTGATGAGCCTGATGGCGCTGACCTACGGCGTGGCCTCGGTGGCCCATACCTCCGGATTCATGGCTGTCTACATCGCCGCCATCCTCGTGGGTGCCACGGAGAACCTGCCCCACCGGCGTTCTGTGGTCGGCTTCGCCGAGGGGCTGGCATGGGCCGCTCAGATCGGTCTGTTCGTCATGCTCGGATTGTTGGCGTCCTTGGATGCGGTCAGCGAGTCGGTCGTGCCCGCGGTGGTGGCTGGCGTTGCCCTCGTGGTGGTGGCCCGACCGCTGTCGGCGGTCGTCTCGCTGCTGCCGTTCCGACTTCCCCTGAACTGGATCGCGTTCGTATCGGTGGCCGGACTGCGGGGAGCGGTCCCGATCGTGTTCGCTGCCATCCCGTTGGGGCTTGCCGTTCCGGAGTCCCAGATCGTGTTCGACGCCACGCTCGTGCTCGTCGTGGTGTTGACCCTGGTGCAGACGCCCTTGCTTCCGTGGGCGGGTCGGCAACTGGACGTCGACGTCGGATGGCGGGCAGAGGACCTGCAGGTCGAGTCCGCCCCGATGGACAACATGGACGCGTCATTGCTCGGGATCGACATCGACGAGCACTCCCGGATCGTGGGGCTGTACGTCGCCGATCTGCGACTGCCGCCCGAGGCGTCGGTGTCGTTGGTGGTGCGCGAAGGGCGCGGTTTCGTCCCCGACGTCAACACCCGGTTCCGACCGGGGGACCAGATGCTGGTGGTCAGCACAGCCAAGGCGCGACGGTCGGTGGTACGGCGGCTGCGACTCGTGTCCCGGGACGGCCGGTTGGCGGGCTGGCGGCAGTAGCGCGAGCCCAGTTGCTCAGGCGCGGCCGATGAGGTCGGCCACGATCTCCGCACTCATCCCGACCAGCGGCAGGCCACCGCCGGGGTGGGCCGTGCCGCCGACCTGGTACAGCCCGTGGAGTGGCCCTACGTTGCGAGCACGGCGCAGCACGGACATGGCGCCGTGCGATGCCTTGCCGTAGATCGCGCCGTCGCCGCTGCGATCACGCACACCTAGGTCCCGCGGTGTCTGCAGGATCCGCCAGCGCACGCGGTCGCGGATGTCGGTACCTCGGGCGGCCAGAAGGTCGAGGATTCGGTCGGCGTAGGCCTCGTTGGCGGCGTCATCGGACCAGTCGTGACCATCCGGCGCGGCCGGGTCGTGCCGCGGGGCGTTCACCAGGATGAACCACGCCTCTGCTCCCGCCGGAGCCATCGTCGGATCCTCGGGTCGGCACACGTAGATCGCCGGGTCGCGGATCGGGCGGCCTGCCGCGAGGTCGGTGAACTCCGCGGAATAGTCCGTGGGGAACCACACATTGTGGTGATGCAGCCCGGTGCTGGTTCCGGAGACCGCCGCCAGGATCGCGAACCCGCTGTAGGAATCGAGGGTGCCGCCGCTGTCCGCTGCGGCACCCGGGGCAAGGAGCCCCGCGAGATGTCGGGAGTCGATGTCGGACACGACGATGTCGGCCGCAATGTGCTCCCCGGTGTCGGTGGTGACGCCGGTGACTGCGCCCGCCATGTTGGTGATGGCGGCCACAGGCGTCTCGAGTCGGAACTCCACGCCGGCCTTCTCGCAGCGTCGCTGCATGGCCTCGGCCAATGTGCCCAGTCCACCGCCGATGTGCCACAGCCCGAACGTCTGCTCGACGAACGGGATCGTGATCAAGGCTCCGGGCGCGCGGTCGGGGCGCGATCCGCTGTAGGTGGCGTAGCGCATGAGGATCGTGACCAGTCGCGGGTCGGACAGGGTCTTGGCCGCCATGTCCTGCAGTGACAGCCACGGGGCGACAGTGCGCAGGTCGCGTGGCTTGGCCAGGGACATCAGTTGGCGCGGTCCGTCGATCGCGGTGCCCAGTACCTCGCCGCGGGTCAGCCGCCAGATGTCTGCTGCACGCGCCATGAGCGCCCGCCAGGACTCGCCGGCCTCGGACCCGAATTGCCCGCTGATCGCCGCGCAGGTCCGGCCCACACTCGAGCCCGGCAGGGCCAGTTCGGACCCGTCGCCGAATCGGTAGGCGAAGCCTGGTTCGGTCTCGATCAGATCGACTTCGTGTTCCAGCGGCGGCCCCGTCTTGAGGAAGAGGTCCCGGTACACCGCGGGGAGCGTGAACAAACTGGGTCCGGCGTCGAAGGCGAATCCATCCCGGCGCACGGTGTGCAGTTTGCCCCCGACCCGATCGCTCGCCTCGAGCACGGTCACCTCGTGGCGTTTGGCTCCCAGCCGGGCGGCGACGGCAAGGCCACCGGCTCCCGCGCCGACGACACAGATCCGAGCCACGGACTCACCTTATCCGGGTTCCGCGTACCGGCCGCGACGCGAGCCAGTCGGCGAACGTCGGACCCAGCAGGTCCGTCCCGGGGTCCGGCAACATCGCCCCGTTCCGCCATGCCCGCCAATACCCCCAGGGGAGCGTGAGCGGCACGACCCGAGCGCCACCGCGTTTGGCCATCACGTCGCGCGCCATATCGGTCAGCGACTCCGGTTGCGGCCCGGCGATCGCGCGGTCGCGCACCTGGTCGGCCGCGGCGCACTCCAGCAGGGCGGTGGCCACGGTCTCAGTCGCGATCGGCTGGGTCCGCATCACCGGAACCGCCGTCAGCGGACCCATCGTTGTCATCGACATGACCTGTTCCGGGAACTCGTGGAACTGC
>CAZCRC010000121.1:3612-6459 GCA_964500995.1 uncultured Actinomycetes bacterium | reverse complement strand
CCCCATCGTGGACCGGCGCACCCTCGTCATCGCGATCTCGCAGTCCGGCGAGACGATGGACACGCTGATGGCGATGCGGTACGCGCGGGAACAGGGCGCCCGGGTGCTGGCGATCTGCAACACGGTGGGGTCGACGATCCCGCGGGAGAGCGACGCGGTGCTGTACACCTACGCCGGGCCCGAGATCGCGGTCGCATCGACGAAGGCGTTCCTGACCCAGATCGTCGCCGCCTACCTGGTGGGGCTGTACCTGGCGCAGGTGCGGGGCAACAAGTACGGCGACGAGGTCCGCCAGATCCTGGATGAGTTGGCCGAGATGCCCGCCAAGGTCGACCTGGTCCTCGACACGGTCGAAGGCGTGCGTGAGATCGCTCGTGAGTTGGCCCAGGCGCCGTCGGTGCTGTTCATCGGCCGACACGTGGGTTACCCGGTCGCACTCGAAGGCGCGCTGAAGCTGAAGGAGCTCGCCTACATGCACGCGGAGGGTTTCGCCGCCGGTGAGCTCAAGCACGGGCCGATCGCGTTGATCGAGGATGGTATCCCGGTGGTCGTGGTGGTGCCGTCACCCGCCGGCCGCTCGGTGCTGCACGACAAAATCGTCTCCAACGTGCAAGAGGTCCGCGCCCGCGGGGCCCGCACGATCGTGATCGCGGAGGAGGGGGATGAGTCGGTGGTCGACTACGCCGATCACCTCATTCGGTTGCCTCCATGCCCCACGCTCATGCAGCCATTGGTATCGACTGTGCCGCTGCAGGTCTTTGCCTGTGAAATGGCCACGGCCAAGGGCCACGACGTGGACCAGCCGCGCAACCTCGCGAAGTCCGTCACTGTCGAGTAGTCCGGTCATTGCAGCGATGGGGTGACTGTCGGTGAGCAACCGGGCGCGGCCTCGTGACAGTGTGTGGTCGTGATCGTCGGTATCGGGATTGACCTCGTGAACGTGGCCAAGTTCGGTGCCACGGTGTCTCGCACGCCGGGATTCGCTGACTCGATCTTCACGCATCGCGAGATGGTCGACGAGCTCGGCGAGCGTCGCACGAACGCGTCCTTGGCGGGGCGCTACGCAGCCAAAGAGGCGCTCGCGAAGGCGATCGGGGCACCGCCGGGGATGCACTGGCATGACTGTGAGGTCCTGGTCGAGCCCGACGGCAGGCCGTACCTGCGTACGAAAGGCCTGCTCAGCGAGGCGGCTGCGGAGTTGGGTGTCGCGACGTTCCACCTGTCCCTGGCGATGGAGGGGGATGTGGCGATCGCGTACGTGATCGCCGAGGGGGTGTCATCCCTGGACGGTGCGGCGAGTGTCCGGATGTCGGAGTCAGCCTGATGCAACGATAGTCCCGTGCGCAACGCTTACGACTCTGCTGCCGTGTACGCCGCCGAGGCGGCACTGATGCAAGACGTCCCCGCGGACTCGTTGATGGCGACTGCTGCCCAGGCGGTGGCCGCTCAGGTGATCGAGTTGCTGCAGCCCGGCCTCACCTCGGCTCGCATCGTCGTGATCACCGGTGCCGGCAACAACGGTGGCGACGCGCTGTTCGCGGGGGCCGTGATCGCCGGCCGGGGGGCGAGCGTCACGGCCGTCACCGTCGCCGATTCCTGGCACACCGCTGGGGCGGACGCACTGCTCGCGGCCGGGGGTAGGTTGCTGGCGGCCACGGACTCCGGTGCAGCCGAGGCCGTGCGGGCTGCAGACCTGGTGATCGACGGCATCGTCGGGATCGGCGCCAGTGGCGCGATCCGTCCCCCTGCCGTCGATATGGTGCGCCTGATCCGGCCGGACACCTGGGTGGTGGCCGTCGATGTCCCTAGTGGAGTGGACCCCTCGACGGGTGTGGTGGCCGATCCCGACGCGGTGATCTCTGCGGACGTGACTGTCACGTTCGGCGTGTGCAAGGCGGCCCAGTTCCTGCCTCCCGGCCGCGACCGATACGGCGTCCCGCGGCTGGTGGACATCGGTTTGGGTCCCGCCATCGAATCGCAACAGCCCCGCTTTTCGGTGTTGGACACCGCGGACGCCACGGAGTTCTTCGCCGCACCCGGGGTGGACGACTACAAGTACAGTCACGGCGTCCTGGGCGTTGTTGCCGGCTGCGGCGAGTATCCGGGCGCGCCGCACATGGTGGTCGGGTCTGCGCGTCACAGCGGCACCGGCATGGTGCGGCTGTGGCAGGACCCGACTGCGCCCGAAGTGGCCACGGCCGTCGTGATGCGGTTTCCCGACACGGTGTGCGCTCGCGAGGTCGGCGACGACCGCGCGACGGCCTGGACGGTGGGACCGGGTATGGGTGTGGGCGACGATCGGATCGAACTGGTTGCGGCCGCATTGGCCACACAGCTGCCGGTGGTGGTGGACGCTGATGCGCTCACATTGGTCAGCCGGTCCGAGGAGTTGCGGCGAGCAATCCAGGATCGATCAGCGCCCACCGTGCTCACCCCCCACGTGGGGGAGTTCACCCGGTTGGGGTTCACGCTCACCGACGATCGCCTGGCCGACGCTCGGAATGCGGCAGCCCAGTTGGACGCTGTCGTCCTGCTGAAGGGCCCCGGGACCGTGATCGCCGATCCCGAGGGCGCCGCGTTCGTGGACATCATGGGTCCCGCTGCCCTGGCCACCGCCGGCACCGGGGACGCCCTGTCCGGAATCATTGGCGCGGTGTTGTCGCGGCACCCCACTGACGTGCCCAAAGCAGTGGCGGCTGCGGTGCTCGTGCACGGCCTCGCCGCCCGGTTCGCCTCGCAGGACGGTCGCCCCATGACGGCGTGGGACCTTGTGGGTGCCATCCCCGACGCTGTCGTCGAGGTCCGAAGCCGCTGACCGACTGTGCCCGCGTCTCCCTCAGGAACGGA
>CAZCRC010000121.1:0-3512 GCA_964500995.1 uncultured Actinomycetes bacterium | reverse complement strand
CGCTTGTGCGATTCGGATGAGTAGATCTCGAAGCATGCTCGGGTAGAGGACATTGGCGTCATAGAGGACGACGAGGGCCATCGTCAGAGAAGGCCCATCTCTTGGTTGAGTCGGGTCAACTCGTCGGCGGCCTCGCGGCGCTGTTGGTCGTCCAATGCCATGTAGGCCATGAGTGAGTGCGCCTTGATTCGACGGTGCCTGCCGACCCTCCGATAGTCAATCTCGCCGGCTTCAAGCAGACCGATGAGGAAGGGCCGACTGACGTTGAGCAGCCCCGCTGCCTGCTGAGTCGTCAGTTCGGCGTGGGCGGGTACGACAGACACTCCCTGCCCCGAGGCCATGTGAGCGAGAACCTGAGCGAGCAGCTCCACCGCGCCTCGAGGGACCACGAGAGTCTCCCGGGGGTTGTCAGCAACAACGAGTCGGATGACGCCGTCGGTATGTGAGGCGAGGTAGGCCTTGACCTGAGGGAGCGCCTCGATGGCCGTGTGGATGTCGGACTCGTTTGGCTGAACAGGTTCGAGTGTCAACGTGGTCATGGTGTCGCCTCCTCCTGGTCGATTATTCGCATTATTCGAATCAAACGCAACATGTGCATCGGCAGACATCCGTGGGCTGAGCGGGGGACAATCGAGGGGTGTCCCGTGCTCTCGCCGAAGTCAACCTCGCGGCCGTGGTCAACAATGTGCTCACGCTCAAGTCGGCGGCCCCGGATTCCCAATTGCTGGCCGTCGTCAAGGCCGATGGTTATGGCCACGGCATGATCCCCGTCGCCCGTGCGGCTCGTTCTGCAGGGGCCGACTACTTGGGCGTGGCGATGCCAGAGGAAGCCATCGCGGTGCGGGAGTCGGGCGACGGTGGGCCGTTGCTGTGCTGGCTGTATGCGCCGAGCGACGACCTGGCCGAACTCGTCGACCGTAACGTGGACCTGTCGGTGAGTTCCGTGGAGAGCCTGGAGCAGGTCGTGGCCGCGGCCCGGCGGGTGGACCGAGCCGCACGCGTCCACCTCAAGATCGACACCGGTCTGGGCCGCAATGGCGCCACCCCCGCGGATTGGGAGGCGCTCGTTGCCGGCTCGCTGGTGCGGCAGGGGCAAGGCGTCATCGAGATCGTGGGGATCTGGAGCCATCTCGCGTGCAGCGATGAGCCGCAGTCGCCGGTCACGGGACAGCAGGTCGAGGCGTTCCAGACGGCGCTCGCGCAAGCGGACAGTCTTGGGCTCGTTCCCCGACTGCGGCATCTGGCCAACAGCGGCGGCACGCTATGGCATCCCGACACACATTTCGACATGGTCCGATGCGGCATCTCGGTCTACGGCCTGTCGCCCGGAGCGGCGGTGGGCTCGTCGGCGGCCTTGGGCCTCATCCCCGCCATGAACGTGACCGCGCAGGTCGCCATGGTCAAGCGGGTCCCCGGTGGCCATGGGGTCAGTTATGGGCTGCGCTACCGCACCCGTCGGGCCACCCAACTGGCACTGGTCCCGGTGGGCTACGCGGACGGCCTGCCCCGCAGCGGCTCGGGTCGGCTGCCCGTGATGATTGCGGGGAAGCGGTTCACTGTGGCCGGAACCGTCGCGATGGATCAGGTCGTGATCGACATCGGCGACACACGAGTGCGGGCGGGAGATCAGGTGCAACTGTTCGGATCGGGAAGTCATGGCGAACCCACCGCGGACGATTGGGCCGAAGCGTGCGGAACGATCAACTACGAGATCGTGACCCGCCTCGGTCCACGGTTGCCCCGCCGTCACCTCAGCGGTGCAGCATGAGGCCCGGGGCGCTGTCCATCGCGGCAGGCGGGGCTGCTGTCGCGGGCGCCCTGGTGGGCGTCGTCGCAGAACGGGGTCTGATGGCGCGGTTCTTCACGTCTTCGGGCGGGGACGAAGCCTACGGTTCGTTGCACGGCGAGAGCGTCCGAGTGGTCGCGGACGACGGCACATCGCTGTATGCCGAGGTCGACGAGCCCGAGGATCCGCGGTTCGCCGACGTCACGGTCGTCTTCAGCCACGGTTACTCGTTGAACCTCGATACGTGGCACTACCAGCGCCGTGACCTGCGGGGCAGGGCTCGCTTGGTGTTCTGGGACCAGCGCTCGCACGGCCGCAGCCAGCGGGGTCCGCAGGGGTCCGCGACCATCGACCAGCTGGGCCGAGACCTTGCCGCAGTGATCGCCGAGTGCGCCCCCACCGGGCGGATCGTTCTCGTCGGCCATTCGATGGGTGGCATGACGATCATGAGTCTGGCCGCACACGACCCAGACCTGTTCGGTGAGCGAGTGCGTGGTGTCGCCCTGCTGGCCACGAGTGCCGGACACCTCAGCGACGTGACCTTGCGCCTGCCCGCCCCGGCAGCGCGCGTGTTGCAGCGGCACACCGAGGACGTCGCCACGCTGCTGGCTGCCCGGGCTGCGGACGTCGACCGCAGTCGCAAACGGACATCGGACCTGACCTTCTTGATGACCAAGCGGTACTCGTTCGGGGAGCAGCGCGTGTCCCGCGCACATACGCAGTTCGTTGCCGACCTGCTGGGCAGTACGCCCATCGAGGTCGTGGCTGAGTACCTGCCCGAGTTCAGCCGCCACGACAAGGCCGAGGCGCTCGCTGCGCTGCAGCGGGTCGAGACTCTGGTGATGGTCGGGGACAACGACGCGTTGACCCCGGATTCGCACAGCAGCGAGATCGTGCGACGGATTCCCGCGGCGGAACTGGTCATCGTCCCGGACACCGGTCACATGATCATCAGCGAGCGGCCCGAGATCGTCAATCGCCACCTGCTGGACTTGTTGGCCACGGTGCGCGACACCTGACATGCAGATCGAGATCTCTGACGCAGCCGCCATGGTCGCACTCGGGCAGCGGTTGGGGGCGCGGCTGGCGCCCGGTGATGCGGTGTGCCTCACGGGCCCGCTGGGGGCGGGAAAGACGACCTTCGTGCGCGGTGTCGCAGCCGGCATGGGGATTGACGCAACGGTTGTCAGTCCCACGTTCGTGATCGCCCGGCGATACGCGGGACCCCGAGGAGAACTCGTGCACTGCGATGCCTACCGGCTGTCCGCCGATGACGACTTCCTGGACGTGGTGCCGGACCCCGAGTCCGTGGTCACGGTCATCGAGTGGGGAACTCCGGTCATGACCGCGATCGTCGACAGTTGGCTCGACATCACCATCGATCGCTCGTCGGGCAGCGGCGACGACGTACGAACCGTGAGGTTCACCGCGGTCGGGGCCCAGTGGGACGATGAGCGGGTGACTGACGTCGTGCGAGCTGACCGATGATCCTGTGCCTCGATACGTCCGGAACTCTCGCGGTGGTGGCGGTGGCCGATCCCGACGGTCAGGTTCACTTCGCGGCGACGGGGACGGGTCCGCGTGCGCACGGGGAACAGATCGGACCGCTGGTCGCCGACGCGCAAACTGTGGGCCCTATCGACCACGTGGTGGTCGGTCGGGGTCCGGGGTCATTCACGGGCCTGCGGGTCGGGTTGGCGTTCGGGCAGATCTGGGCGTGGGCTCG
>CAZCRC010000120.1:4425-6509 GCA_964500995.1 uncultured Actinomycetes bacterium | reverse complement strand
GCGGGACGAGCGCGCAGATCGGTATCAACGACTACGACTTCGCCGTCACCCTTGCGCCCGGTGAGTCGCTGCCGACCCCCACTGTGGTGGCTGGGTACTCATCGAACGGCCTGGGCCCGATGACCCATCACATGCACGCCTACGGCCGCAGCCTGATGCGTCCCGAGCCGCGTCCGGTTCTCTACAACTCGTGGGAAGCCACCAGTTTCGACGTCACCGCCGACAACCAGATCCGACTGGCCCAGGTCGCACAGCAGATCGGGGCGGAGTTGTTCGTCGTCGATGACGGGTGGTTCGGGCGACGTGGCGCCGAAGCCGACGGCCTGGGTGATTGGTGGGTCAACCGAGACAAGTTCCCCGACGGACTCACCCCACTGATCGACGAGGTGCAACGTCTGGGGATGGAGTTCGGCATCTGGGTGGAACCGGAGATGGTCAACCCCCGGTCGGACTTGTATCGAGACCACCCCGAGTGGATCCACCGTGATCCGCACCGGGAACCGGACACTGCCCGCGATCAATACGTGCTGGACCTGTCCCGCCCGGACGTGCAGGAGTTCGTCGAGACCATGCTCGACGAACTGTTGTCGACGCACGACATCCGATACCTCAAGTGGGATGCGAACCGGCCCATGTCGCACGTGGGCACGGACCAGTCAGTGTGGTGGCGTCACGCGACCGCCTTGATCGACATCGTGGGCCGGGTCAAGGCCCGACACCCCGACGTGCTGATCGAGGCCTGCGCCAGCGGCGG
This sequence comes from uncultured Actinomycetes bacterium, assembly GCA_964500995.1. Taxonomy (GTDB): domain Bacteria; phylum Actinomycetota; class Actinomycetes; order S36-B12; genus CAIWTL01. Next base: position 5,755 of record CAZCRC010000120.1, on the reverse strand, counting down.
TGGCCGCATCGACCTGGGCACCCTGTCGGTGTTCGATGACTTCTGGACCAGCGACAACACCGATGCGCTGGACCGACTCACGATCCAGCGCGGCTACTCGCTGTTGTATCCGATCAAAGCGATGCGCGCGTGGGTGACCGATGCACCGAACTTCCTGACGCAGCGCAGTATCCCGCTGCGGTTTCGATTCCACGTGGCCATGATGGGCACCCTTGGCATCGGCGCTGACTTGACCCACTTCAGTGATGAGGAACTCGCGCAGTGCGCGGAACTGGTGGACCAGTACAAGCGGCTGCGACCCACGATTCAGGACGGCGACTTCCACCGCCTGACCAACCCGTCACCCAACGCGTATCAACTGTTCCAGTACTCACGGCCCGAGCAATCAGTGTTGTTCGTCTTCCTGCCGGCGAGCCGGATCGGACGGCGTGGGACGCGGGCTCGGCTGCGAGGGCTGGACCCCACCGCGACCTACCGGTTCTACGCGAACTGGACCTGGCAGGAGAAGTCCGGGGCCTGGCTCATGCATCACGGGATCAATCTGTGGCTCATGGGCGACTACGCCAGCGAAGTCATCACCGTGGACCGGATCGATCCGCGAACGTAGGCGGTTGCCGCCCCGACGAGGGGCGAGGCAGGGAGCGGTACAACACCGTCAGCCCGAACCCCGCCGCGAGCAGGGAGCTGCCGTACACGCCCACCTTGACCGGGGTTTCGAGGGTGGGATCCGTGAAGGCCAAACCGGCGATGAACAAGCTCATCGTGAACCCGATACCCGCGAGGAGGGCGACTCCCAGAAGTTGCCACGGAGTACCGGGGCGCGGCACCCGCAGCAGGGCAGCGGCCAGGAGGGAGAACACGACGATCCCCACGGGCTTGCCGACGACCAATCCGGCGGCAATCCCCACCGCGATGGGGTGGGTGGCGGCTCCGAGTAAGGGCCCGGACAACACTGCGCCGGCAGCCGCCAGGGCGAAGACCGGCAACACCAGGTACAGCACATAGGGCCGCACCGCGTTCTCGGCGCGGTGCAGCGGAGATCCCCCGGCCGCGTCGCGCATCGGCACTGCGACAGCCGCCGCGACCCCTGCCACCGTCGGGTTGATCCCGCTGTTCTGCAAGGCGGTGAGCCCCGGCTGCCTCGCACCCTGCTGCCCGGCCCGTCGCCTCGCCCCCCTCGACGGCCCCTGCGTAACACAAGGCATCGTCTCCTTCCGTCAGGGTCAGGGCCTTCGACCCTGCCGCGCTCCCTGCCCTGCGACCTACGCTGGAGATGAGCGGAGGGCAGCGACCTGATGACGGTGCTCGACCAGGTTCCCACCACCCGGTC
>CAZCRC010000120.1:0-4325 GCA_964500995.1 uncultured Actinomycetes bacterium | reverse complement strand
ACGCTGTCGTTCCTGATCGCCTCGCCGTTGGCCAACGAGATCGCCATCGGCCTGCTGTGGAGCCTGTTCGGGTGGCAGATCGCAGCCTTGTACGTGGGGGCGGCGATCACCATCGCCATCGTCGCCGGATGGGTCCTGGGACGGCTCCACGTGGAGCGGTGGGTGGAGCCGTTTGTCTTCGAGACCACCCTCAAGGGCGAAGTGGTCGACCCGGCGATGGGCCTGACCATGGATCAACGAGTGCGGATGGGCATCGAAGAGGTTGGCACCATCTGGCGCAAGATCTGGCCCTACCTGCTCGTCGGTATCGGCCTGGGCGCGATCATTCACGGCTGGGTGCCCACCGACTTCTTCACGACCTACGCCAACTCCGACAACCCCCTCGGGGTGGTCGTGGCAGTGCTCATCGGGGTGCCGTTGTACTCCAACGCCGCCGGGATCATGCCGCTGGTCGAGGTCCTCTACTCCAAGGGGCTTCCGATGGGAACCGTGCTGGCGTTCATGATGAGCGTGGTTGCGTTGTCCCTGCCCGAGATGATCCTGCTGCGACGGGTCCTCAAACCCCAACTACTGGCCACCTTCGTCGCGGTCGTCGCCACCGGCATCATCGCCGTGGGCTACCTGTTCAACATCGTCCTCGGATCCGGAGCCTGACCGCGATCACGACCGACAGAAAGGACCCCTCATGATCATCAAGATCCTGGGACCCGGCTGCGACAACTGCGCCCGACTGGAGTCACGCACCCGCGAGGCTGTGGCGTCACTCGGGTGGGACGCGACCATCGAGAAGGTCACCGACTTCGGCGAGATCGCGGGGTACGGCGTCATGCGCACCCCCGGGCTGGTGGTGGACGACAAGGTACTCGTCTCGGGACGTGTGCCGACCGTAGCTGAGATCAGCCGCCTGCTCAGTCCCGCATCATGATGAGACCGCTGCCGGCACCCGGCTGATCGAGCCGTCAGCACTGCGGGGCACCCGCGATGTTGACCATCCACGCCGTGCCGAACCGGTCGGTCAGCATGCCGAAGGTGTCACCCCAGGGCGCCTTCATGAGCGGCATCGTGATGGTCGCCCCCTCGGCCAGGCCGTCCCAGAAGCCCTGCAGTTCGGCCTCATCATCACCGCTGAGCGAAACCGAGATGCTGGACCCGGCATCGAGTTCCATACCGCTGGGGGCATCGGATGCCATGAGGATCAGCTCATTCGGGGCAGCGAGTTGCGCGTGCATGACCTTGTCGGCGTCGGCCGGGTCATGGGGCATGCCGCCCTGGCCGAATGTCGACAACTCGACCTCGCCCCCGAACACGGATTGATAGAAGGTGATCGCCTCGCGGGCGTCACCGGCGAAGGTCAAGTACGGGTTCAGTCGAGTGGCCATGACAGGAGTGTGCCGGACCGGTCCGACAGGTTGCTCCCGCCGTTCCCCCGGATGCGCGCTCATCGGCACCTAAGATCACGGGGTGGAGATCGCGGTATGGCTCGTCGTTGGCGTGGTTGCGGTTGTTGCCTTCTCCGCCCTGGCCAATCGGATCGGCACATCGGCACCGTTGATCCTGATGGTGTTCGGCATCGTCGCGTCGTTCGTGCCTGGCGTCCCCGAGTTCGACCTGGACCCCACACTGGTGCTAGTGGGCATCCTGCCGCCGCTGCTGTACTCCGCTGCCTACAACACGTCGTTCATCGACTTCCGCAGCAAGAAGGGCACCATCGCGTCGCTGTCCGTCGGACTGGTGATTGCGACGTCGCTGACGGTCGGGCTGATCACGTGGTGGCTCATCCCGGACCTGCCGTTTGCCGCTGGCGTCGCGCTGGGCGCGGTCGTGGCTCCGCCCGATGCCGTGGCCGCCACCGCGGTCGCCCGCCGCGTCGGCATGCCCACCGCCGTCGTCCAGATCCTCGAGGGTGAGTCGCTGGTCAACGACGCCACGGCGCTGACCATGCTCCGCGCCGCTATCGCGGCGGTCGCGGGCGCCTTGACGGTCCTGCAGGTGGGAGTGTCGTTCCTGCTCGCTGCCGGCGGTGGGGTCCTTGTGGGAGTGATCGTGGCCGCGATCTACATCCCCCTTCGACGCCGGATGTCGAACCCGTCCTTCGACACCGCGCTGTCGTTCACCGTCCCCTACATCGCATTCATCCCGGCCGAGGAGATCCACGCCTCCGGGGTGGTGGCGGTGGTGGTGGCCGGTCTGCTGATCGGACACAAGGCGCCCGCGATCCTGTCGGGCACTGCTCGATTGACCGTCGACGCGAACTGGCGCACGGTGTCGTTCCTGCTCGAGAACGCCGTGTTCCTGCTGATCGGACTTCAGTTGCCGGGGTTACTGCAAGCACTCACCGACTCGCCCGTCCCACCCGCGGTAATCGCCGTCGCCGCGGTGGCCATCTACCTGACCACCGTCGTCACCAGGTTCGCCTGGGTGTTCGGATCGGCTCTGTTCCCGCAAGAGACCGGCACCGATGCGCGCGAGAAGACCGTGATCTCGTGGGCCGGCATGCGTGGCGTGGTCACCCTGGCTGCCGCGTTGACGCTGCCGGACTCCGTGCCAGCACGAGATGTCCTTGTGTTCCTTGCCTTCTTCGTTGTCGTCGCGTCGTTGTTGATCCAAGGACTCAGCCTGCCGTGGCTGGTGCGACGACTCCGCTTGCCACCCCCCGACCCGGCCGAGCAGGCCCTGCAGGAGGCCGCCCTGCTCGACAGCCTCGCCAAGGTCGGCCTCGCGCGGTTGGCTGAGGCGAGCACCGGGACGGATCCCGCCGACGTCCTGGCCCGGTTGCGCGCCCGATCCGAGGACCGCCGCAACGCCGCCTGGGAGCGGGTCGCCGAACCCGGACGGGCGCAGACCCCCGTCGAGATCTACAGCCGACTGCGCCTGCAGATGCTGCAGGCCGAGCGGGACGCCGTCCTCGAGGCGCGCGACCGGGGCGGTTACTCCGACGACGCCGTTCGCCAGGTGATCCGACTGCTGGACGTCGAGGAAGGCATGCTGGATCTCGGTCGCGCGTCGACCTCCAGGGGCGGCGAACTCACCGCCCCCACCGGGATCGCGGGCACCTGCACCCATCTGCAAGCGGCCCAGTCCCTGCCCCGCCCCGAAGAACCCGTCGAGTGCGCGGCCTGTCTGGTCGACGGAACCTCGTGGGTTCACCTGCGGATGTGCCTGACCTGCGGGTCGGTCGGCTGCTGCGACTCGTCGGTCAAACGTCATGCGGATGCACACTTTCTCGAGACCGGCCACCCCGTCATGCGCAGTGTGGAACCGGGCGAGGCGTGGCGCTGGTGCTACGTGGACGAGGTCCTGGGCGCCTAACCGGCTGTGGCCGATCTCACCCCATCGCACGTCCGCTGGGCGTTTTCGCCCTACGGGCTCGGGCAAGTGGTGAGTTCACCCATCAGCGAGGAGTCCGCACGTGTCGAATCGACATGCCGTGATCGCAGGAGCGATCGCAGCCGCACTGATCATCCCCGGGGGTGCTGCGTTGGCAGCGGCAAGCGCTTCGAATGCTGAAGCCGAGGCTCTGCCCCCCACCAAGCAGGAGGCGCGCTTGGTCGCGGCCGAGGCAGTGACGATCGCCCGGCAGGCTCAGGTCGCTCCGGACACCATCGTGGCGGCTCTGACGGCGTCGGCCAAGGCCGGCTCCAGCGCGAAGGCGCAGTTGGCAGACGCCAAAGCCGATGCGCTGGCCGCCAAGTACACCCCCGCCTACGCAAAGGCGTACGCCCGTAAGTACATGAAGCAGAAGTTCGGCTGGGGCCAGGGCGAGTACCAGGCCCTGGTGACGCTGTGGACCCGGGAGTCGAACTGGGACTACACCGCAGAGAATCCGACCTCGGGCGCGTACGGCATCCCGCAGTCACTCCCCGCGGACAAGATGGCGTCCGAGGGCAAGGACTGGCGCACGAACCCGGAACCGCAGATCCGATGGGGCCTGAAGTACATCAGCGAGGTCTACGGAACCCCATCGGCCACGGTCGCGTTCTGGAACGCCAACAACTGGTACTGACGCCGCTGGACTGCTCGTCCTCTTGGGTTCAGGCGCCGGCACTCGGTGACGCGGCGCCCGTCAGCGTGAACGACTGCAGCATGGCGTCGAACGTGGGCTGCAATCCGTCCCAGTTCTTCGCGGCCGACTGAACCAGGATCTGGTACTCGACGGAGCCATCGAAGATGAAGTACATCGTCGACTTGATCGGCTCGCCCTCGACATCGAACGCCACATCAGCCTCGAACGCGGGTTTGCCCGCCACGGTCGTGTCGACCAGCGGCGTGATGGTGATGCCCGGGGTGCTCGCCTTGAGCTGTGGGATCACTGTGTTCTCGAGCTC
>CAZCRC010000119.1:3559-6560 GCA_964500995.1 uncultured Actinomycetes bacterium | reverse complement strand
GTGCGGTGGTTCACGATGAACACGGTGCTGGCCGCCGACCGGGGTGCGGAGTTCGAGTTCGACACGAACTTCGGCCCGTTCCCGGTGTCGCGATGGCGCTACGACTTCGAGGACACCGGCGACGGGAGCACCCGGGTGGTCGAGACGTGGCTGGACCGGCGGCAGGGGCTGCGGTCACTGCCGATCAAGGCAGCCGGCCAGTTGATCATTCCGGGGAACCGCGAGGACCACAATCGGGCGAACATGGTCCAGACGCTGCGCCGGTTGAAGGACGCCGCCGAAGCCACTCCCTGATCGGTCGTCAGATCGCGTCGATGTCGCGTTCCCCGGTGCGCACCCGGATGACTCGGTCGACGCCGGTGATCCAGACCTTGCCGTCCCCGATGCGACCGGTCCGGGCGCCTTCGACGATCGCCATGGCCACGATGTCGGCGTCGTCGTCATCGACCACCACCTCGACCTTGACCTTCGGCACCAGGTTCACGACGTACTCGGCACCGCGGTAGACCTCGACGTGACCGCCCTGGCGGCCGAAGCCGCTGACCTCGGACACGGTGAGTCCCTGCACTCCGACCTTGTCGAGAGCCGATTTGACGTCCTCGAGTTTGAAGGGGCGGATCACACCCGTCACGAGTTTCATTGCTCGTCCTCCCGCCGTTCATAGTGCTGCAGCCCGGTCAGCCCGACACCCGCGAAACTACCCGACGTCGTGTCGGTGAATTCGTACGCGGACTCGGCGTGCTCGGACAGGTCGATCCCGCTCACCTCGTCCTCACCGGGGATACGAAGTCCCAACGTCTTGTCGATGAGGGTCGCGATGATCCACGTCGCCCCGAACGCGAACCCGAGTGTGACCACGGACGCGATCAGTTGCTTGCCCAACAACTCGAAGCCACCGCCGTAAAGCACGCCGTCGGCTCCGGCCTCGTTCACTGTCACGGTTGCGAGGAAACCGATCGAGATCATGCCGACCAGTCCACCGACGCCATGCACCCCCACGACGTCCAAGGAATCGTCGTACCCCAACCGGTACTTCAATCCCACGGCCAGCGAGCAGATCGCACCGGCCAGCAGCCCGATCACCAGAGCCCCGATCGGATCCACGAAACCGCAACTCGGGGTGATGCCCACCGCGCCGGAGATCGCGCCCGAGGCGATGCCAAGTGTTGTGGGACGGCCGTCGCGGAAACGTTCGACGATGACCCAACTCAACGCCCCGCAGGCCGTGGCGATCTGAGTGTTGATCATGGCGGTGGCAGCCAACTGACCGGCCGACAGCGCCGAGCCCGCGTTGAACCCGAACCAGCCGAACCACAGCAGTCCGGCACCGAGCAGGACCAGCGGCAGGTTGTGGGGCCGCATCGGGTCCCGGCGCCAGCCGATCCGACGGCCCACGACGATCGCCAACGCGAGCGCCGAGAAGCCGGAGTTGATTTCGACTGCAGTCCCCCCGGCGAAGTCCAACGCCCCCAACCGATCGCCGATCCAGCCACCTTGACCGTCGTCGAACGCGAACGCCCAGTGGGCAATCGGCAGATACACGAGCGTGGTCCAGACCGCGATCAGCAGGATCCAGGCCGACGTCTTGACGCGGTCGGCCACTGCTCGGACAGCAGCGCGGCGGTAATGATGGCGAACGTCAACTGGAACATCGCGAATGCGAGCACAGGGATCTCGGAGCCCTCGGCTCCGGTGACCTCGCCGATGGAGCCCACCAACCCCATATCGCCGAGACCACCGATCACGCCGGGGCCGGTGTCGGTGCCGAACGCCAACGAGTAGCCGTAGACCACCCAGATCACCGTCACGACGCCGAGTGCCAGGAAACTCATCATGATCATGTTCAGGACCGCCTTGGCCCGGACCATGCCGCCGTAGAACAGCGCCAGTCCGGGGGTCATGAGCATGACGAGCGCGGCACTCATGAGCACCCACGCGGTGTCTCCGGCACTGATCGGCACGGTGATCCCCTTCCGCGGCCGCGCCTGCGACCCCGGCGAACCTTACTCGGCCGCGTCCGGTGGATATGGCGGGGGTCACAACCCACCGTGGCTGAAGTCACGCAGCGCTGCGGTGTGATGCCTTTCGGTAGTGGGCAGCCCTGAGAGGTAACTGCACGTCAACCCTCAGGAGTGATTCACCATGACCCCCCGCAACGCCCGCACTGCGGCGCTCACCATCGGGGGCGCGCTGGTACTGACCAGCGCTGCAGGTATGACCGCCGCCCAGGCTGCTGATACGCAGACCCCGGCTGGCACCCCCACCATCGGCCAGACCTACACCTGGACCGCGCTCGAGGACTACACCCGGGCCGAGTTCAAGCGGACCGAGGCGTCCGCCGAGTCACGCTTCGCGACCGCCGAGACCGACTCCGGCCAGGCCATGCCACTGGTCAAGTACGGCGTCGGCAACCTGTTCGGCATCGCCGATGCCGTCCACACCGGCGGTGTCCACAGCGGCGTCGACCTGACCGCCCCCGCTGGAACCGACATCTACGCGATCGAGGGCGGCAAGGTCATCGTTGCTGACTGGCAGGGTGCTGCCGGCAAGGCCGTGACGATCAAGACCAAGGACGGCTACTCGGTGCTGTACGGCCACATGAACTCCATGTCCGTGTCCGCCGGGGACAAGGTCGAGACCGGCCAGAAGATTGGCCGCGTCGGCTCGACCGGCAACTCCACCGGCCCCCACTTGCACCTGGGCGTCCACAACGCCAAGGGCAAGTTGATGGACCCACTGGCGTGGATGGACATCACGGCAAAGGAGTTGCGCCAGTTCAGCAAGTGACGGCCGCGACCTAAACTCGGCGTATGCGCGTCACCCGAGTAGCCCCCGCCATCCTGTCGATCGGCGTGGGCCTCGGGGGCGCCATCGCCGTCCCATACGCCCCCGCTGGAGCCGCGGACTCACCCCGGCTCCAGCGGGTTGGCACGTTCGACCAACCGATCGATGTCACGGCCCCGGTGGGCGACCGCAAGCGCCTGTTCGTCGCCGAGAAGTC